>JBOGJY010000225.1:0-14174 GCA_050745325.1 Terriglobia bacterium | reverse complement strand
AGCCAGATGAGAATGGCGACCATGGGGACCAGCATGACGACTTCGCGGGGCACGAGATCGCGCACCGCCCAGTTATTGGAATTCTTGCCCTGATAGGCGCTCTGAATAAACCGTACGCCATAGATAGTGGAAATGAGAACACCTATGGCGGCCACGATCGTAAGCCCGATCAAATGCGCCTCGTAGGTGCCGAGCATCACCAGAAACTCCCCAATGAAGTCGCCCATTCCCGGCAAGCCCACGGAGGCCACCGCGAAGAAGAGCGCCGCCCCGCTCAGGCGGGGAATAGTTGCCCACAGCCCGCCGAGCTTCGAGATTTCCCGCGTATGAGTGCGCTCCTGCACCTGGCCCACGATCATGAACAGCGCGCCCGTCGAGATGCCGTGCGCGATCATCGCTATTAGGGCGCCATCGAGCGCCCAGGTATTCCAGGCGAAAATACCCAGCAAGACGAACCCCAGGTGGCTGACACTGGTATAAGCGACAAGGCGCTTAAGATCCGTCTGGCCGTAAGCCAGCACCGCGCCGTAAATGATGCCGATCACCGCCAAGGTCATCGCGATGGGAGCGAAACGATGGGCGGCGTGGGGGAAAAGCGGAAACACAAAACGAATCAAGCCGTAAGCGCCAGTCTTGAGGAGCAATCCCGCAAGGATAATGCTGCCCGCCGTGGGCGCTTCCGTGTGCGCGTCGGGTAGCCACGTATGCAGTGGGAACATAGGCAGCTTCACGGCAAAGGCCACGAAGAAGCCGAGCATGATGAGCAGTTCCACGTGGGGTGAAAGATGCGTGCCGAGCAGATCCTCGTATTCAAACGTGTAGACGCCCGTCAAGTGATGGTGGATGAAGTAAAGAGAAAGAATCGAGATCAGCATCAGCAGCCCGCTGAGCTGGGTGAAGATGAAAAACTTCATTGACGCATAGTTGCGTTTCTCGTGCCCCCAGATGGCGATCAGCAGGAACATGGGGACCAGCATTAGCTCCCACGAAAAGTAAAACAGGAAGAGGTCCACCGCCAGGAACACACCCGCAATCCCGGCCAGAATCCACATCAAATTCAGGTGGAAGAACCCAACCCCTTGCTGGATTTCCCGCCAGGAGGCGAGCACGGAGATGATGCCGAGCAGGAACGTCAGCATCAGCATCAGCAGGCTGAGGCCGTCGAGCGCAAGATGGAAGCGGATGCCAAGTTGCGGCACCCAAGACCAATTCACCTGCGCTACCCAGGTCTGATGAGGGTAAAGATGTATTTCACCTTGGTAATGGCTCCAGAGGACCAACCCGAGGACAAAATCAATGGAGACCGCAATGAGCGAAATCCAGCGCGGCGCGTTTTTACTCCAGTGGCCGCTAAACCAAGCCAGAACGCCAGCAATCAGAAGAATCGCAATGAGCCAGACTAAAATCATAATTGTCTCAACTGCCCCGCACCCAATGCTGTGTCGGCGGCCAGAGGCCGCCGATACAAACCGCAGTTATCACACCAACAAAACAATGGCCACAAAAACAACCGAGCCGAGCACAATTCCGGCGGCGTACCAGCGCACGCGCCCGTTTTCCGTCGTACTGAGACCACGGTAGAACCCACGGCTCAGTGCCGCGCAGCCGTTATAGAACCCGTCGATGAAGTCGTCTTTATCCACGCGGGCAAACCAGATGATGGGGCGCACGAAGAGGCGGTCATACAGCCAATCCATGCCCCAATCCGAAAACCAGAATTGGTGCAACACTTTGGAAATCGCGGGGGCGGTGAGCGACTCCACCACGCTAGGACGGACGAGGTACAGGTAATAAGTCACAACCAAGCCGATCACAAATGCGAGCGTGACCCATAACTCAGAAGCAAGATCGGACGTGGCTCCGGCGCGCACAGCCGTCGCAACCGGCAAAGCGCTGTGAAGAAAGTTTGTAAAAAGGTGCACGCCACCCAGGTAACGCGGCGTTTCGAGCCAGCCGCCAGCTACAGAAAGCACGGCGAGCACGATGCAGGGAATCTTCATCGAATGGCCCGGTTTGTGCTCGACGTGGCTGTGCGCCTCGCCAAAGAAAGTGACAAAGATCATGCGGAACGTGTACAGCGAGGTCAGCAGCACACCAATCACGGCCAGAATCCAAAGCGCCCTTGCGCCGTGGATGGCCGCCTGGGTCTGGAAAATAATCAGCCCCTTGCTATAAAACCCAGCCGTGATGAGCGGCAGTCCGGCGAGCGAGCAGCCGGCGATCAGAAACGTCCAGAAGGCGACGGGCAGCTTCTTGCGCAATCCGCCCATTTTGAAAATGCTGTGTTCGTGATGACAAGCGTTGATCACGATGCCTGCGCCGAGGAAGAGAAGTGATTTGAAGAAGGCGTGGCTCATGAAATGGAAGATGGCGGCGGACCAGGCGCCTACGCCGAGGGCCAGGAACATGTACCCAATCTGGCTGACCGTGGAGTAAGCGAGAATCTTCTTGATGTCCCACTGCGTCAGGGCGGCGAAACCCGCCAGGAGGAGCGTGGCGATTCCGACTACCGCGACCGCTGTTTGAGCCGCTGGAGCGATGCTATAGAGGACGTGTGTGCGCGCAATCAGATAGACGCCTGCCGTGACCATCGTCGCAGCGTGGATCAGCGCGCTGGTGGGAGTGGGGCCGGCCATCGCGTCCGGCAGCCACGTCTGCAAGGGAAGCTGTGCTGATTTACCCACAGCGCCGCCCAGGAGCAGGAAGCCCGCCCAGACGGCAAGCGACGATCCCACCGGCCATTGCGTCAAGGCACGGTGCATTAAATCCTGAATGTCAAGCGTGCCGAGGTGGGTGAAGAGGAGAAGAAGGCCAAGAGTCATGGCCGTGTCACCCACGCGCGTGACGTAGAACGCCTTGCGCGCGGCGCGCCCGTTGACTGGATCCGTGTACCAGAAACCGATCAGAAGGTAACTGCACAGGCCCACGCCTTCCCAGCCAAGGAAGAGCAACAACAGGTTGTCGCCCAGCAGCAGCACGAGCATGGCACCAACGAAGAGGTTCATGTAGGCGAAGAACCGGCTGTAACCCTCATCCCCATCCATGAACTCCGTGGAGTACCAATGGATCAGGAAGCTTACAAAGGTGACCACTAGCGACATCAGGAGTGAGAGCGAGTCCAGATACAGGCCAATGTGCGGGTGGAATCCGCCCACGTCGAACCAGGTCCAAAGCTCCTGGGTGTAAGCGTGGTTAGGCGGGGGTGTGCGCAGGAAACTGACAGTAATGAGAATCGTGATGACGCCCGAAACGGCGATCACGCCCGGGCCGATGATGGCCACCGCTCGCTTCGCCATACGCGGGCCGAAAACAATCAGTACGAGTGCGCCCGCGAACGGAAGAGCCGGAATGAGCCACAACAAGTGGAGCACGTTATCCCCTCATTTCACTGATGGCGTCTGCATCGAGAGACTTATGGTGGTGATATAACTGCAAGACCAGCGCCAGTCCAACGGCAACTTCCGCCGCGGCGCTCGAGAGAATAAAAATAAACATAATTTGTCCGTCAGGCTGCGTCCAGCGCGCGCCGGCCACAACAAAGGCAAGGCCCGCCGCGTTCAGCATGACCTCAATCGACATCAGAATGAGCATCAGGTTACGGCGTACCAGCAGGCCGGTCAGCCCCAGCGCGAACAAAATCCCCGCCAGCATCAACCCCTGATTCATGGGTATGCTTGTCATTTCTCTTCTCCGGCTTTCTCTGCTTCTGAACGCCCAGGTGATAGGCTCCCACGAGGGCAGCAAGCAGCAGAAAAGACGCCAATTCCACTCCAATCAGATACGGTCCAAATAACGCGATGCCCACTTGCTTGGGCCCAATCTCCGACGTTCCCATCACCGCATGGCCCGGGCGCCCTACGAGGAACGCCACTTCAACGATCAAGATGACAGCCAAAATCACCGGTCCGGCCCACATTCCAGGGCGCTGCCAAGTCTTCTCCTGCACAACCTGCCGTTTGCCAAGATTGAGCAGCATCACGACGAAAACGAAGAGCACCATGATGGCGCCCGCGTATATAATGACTTCGAGCGCGGCCACAAACGGCGCGCCAATGGTAAAAAAGACGATGGCGACGGCAAGCAGTGAAATGATCAGGTAAAGCAGCGCATGCACCGCGTTTAGGCGCGTCAGCATCATCAGCGTGGCAAAAACGGCCACCGCAGCGGCAATGTAGAACAATACATGCATAGCATGTTCCTGCAAAAGCCATTCAAAAAGCAAAAGCCATAAGCGCGATACGCCGCGAGCAAAGCTATAAGGCAGTATTAGTTTTTGACTTTTGCTTTGTTTCTACCCTACGGCAAGAGACTATGGAGATCAGCCGGCGGGTCTTCCCGCTCCGACTGCCCCTTCTCTTTTCCGCCGATCGCAACACCGGCGACACGCCAGAAACTATAATCAGGGTACTTGCCCGGGCCGCTGATCATCAGGTCATCTTTTTCATAAACCAGGTTCTGCCGGTTGAATTCGCAAATCTCGAAATCCGGCGTAAGCTGGATGGCATAGGTCGGGCACGCCTCTTCGCACAGTCCGCAAAAAATGCAGCGCGAAAAATTAATCCTGAAAAACTCCGGGTAACGACGCCCTGTTTCGTCTTCCGTCGCTTGCAGCGCGATGCAATCCACCGGACACGCCACGGCGCACAGGTAACAGGCCACGCAGCGTTAGCCGCCGTCCGGATCGCGCGAGAGGATAATGCGTCCCCGATAACGGGGCGCCAGATAAGGCTTCTCTTCCGGATACTGAATCGTGACCCGCGGCCTGAAAGTGTGCAGGAAAACGTTCCAGATGGTTCTAATAATGCTGAGCATTAGAGATTATTCCTTCTTACCTGACCCCAACGGCAGCCGGCAACCACCTCTTCACCCATCAACCGCAAGGCGCTTAAAACCCGCAATCAGAAAGTCATTTGACCGCCAGCACGATAGCGCCTGTGACCAGAACGTTTGCAAGAGCGAGCGGAAGCATGATCTTCCAGCCCCAGGACATTAATTGATCAAAGCGAGGCCTCGGAAGCGAGGCCCGCAACAAAATAAAAAAGAAGATAAAAAAGAACATCTTGATGAAAAACCAGACAACCGGCGGCAGCACCGGCCCGAGCCAACCACCAAAGAACAAAATTGAAATCAAAGCGGAGACCAGCGCAACGCCGACATATTCGCCAACAAAAAACATCCCGAACTTCATTCCTGAGTATTCGGAATGGAATCCCGCCACCAGCTCGCTTTCAGCCTCGGGAATATCAAATGGCAGGCGGCGCGTCTCGGCAATTCCCGCGATCATAAAAAGCACAAAACCGATAAACTGCGGGATGATAAACCAAACTTTATGCTGCGCTTCAACAATCGCTTTCAGGCTGAAAGAGCCGGTCATCAAAACCACGCCCATCAAGGCGAGGCCCATAAAGACTTCGTAGCTCAGCATCTGGGAGGCGGCGCGCAAACCGCCAAGCAGGGAATACTTGTTGTCCGACGCCCAGCCGCCCAACACCACGCTGTAAACACCGAGCGATGACATAGCCAGGACAAACAACAGGCCGATATTCAGATCGGCTATTTGGATGTGCGGTGTAAAGGGAAGCACCGTGAAAGACATCAGAGCCGTGAGCATGACAATCGCCGGCGCAAGAATGAAAACCCACTTATCCGCAAAGGGGGGAATCCAGTCCTCCTTGAAAAATAGCTTGATCGTGTCGGCCGCAACCTGCATCAATCCAAACGGTCCCACGCGGTTCGGTCCGTAACGGTCTTGCCAAAGCGCGAGCAACCGGCGCTCGACCCAGATCAGCCCCGCAGCAATATTCAGGAAGACAAAGAGTACGCCGAGCACCGTGATGATGTGGATGATGATTTCTTTCATACGATCCGAAGCTTATTGCTTCCGTTTATACTTTTGAAACTTTTCCCCACGCCGGCAAGCTCCAAGCGCCGCACTCCGGCAATCCCATCGGCAGTCCGGCAACCCCGGCCGGCATCTCAGGGCGAATTTGAACTGGCAAGCGCAAGGTTAACCCGTTCACAGTCACCTGCGCTTCGTCATTCTCTTTGCGAGACAGCCGCGCAGCGTCTTCGCCACTCACGGCCACATAGAGTTTCTCGGAGAGTTCGGCTACTGCAGGGGCTTCCGCGCTTAATTCCTCCGAGCCGAAGATATGGTAGAGAGGAACCAGCAGCCACTCCTCGGGTCTCGCCGCGAAAGCTTCGGGAGGGTTGCTCGCATGCGTCGCGGCGCTTCCCTGCCCTGGCTCGATCAGCCGGACCCCAGGGTCTCCGCCGCGCAGAGGTCCTGCGATTTCTTCCTGAAATTTATTCACGGATTGGATTGAGTTCCAGCCGGGCGACCAGAAAAAAGGAACCAGCGCGGAGGGTGGCTGGTCCGGGTATCCCTCCATCGTAAAGTTAAAGGGCGTCTCCGGGTCGTTTGGGGGCTTCGGCTCGCTGACATTAACGCCCGCATGAATCGCGGTGCGTCCGCTATAGCGGTGCGGTTCACGAGGAATTTTCGCGCCGGCAGCGCGAAAAGCTGAGGAAGGTGCGGCCTTGGCCGCTCCGGCAAGCGCAGGCAACGTCTGTGCCAGCGCCGATTCGATATGATCCAGGTTCTCCCAGGCTGCAGCTTCACGCTGCCCCACCGCTTGCATCGCATCGCGCAGCCATCTCCAGCTAGCCTGGATGTCATCTTGCGGAACAAATACTTGGAAGAATCGTTGTGCGCGCCCTTCGCTGCTGACCAGTGTGCCATCCGACTCCGCGAACGTTGCCGCCGAAAGAACCACTTCCGCCTTTGATACGGTGCGATTCATAAGCGAGTCGAGCACAACCACATGCTTCGCGGTGTTCAATAACTCGTCGATCTCGCCTTCCGGTGCGCGGCGGTAAAGATCGTTTTCAAGAATCACCACTGTCTCGGCCTCACCCTTTTGTACCGATTCCAGCGCCTCATGAAAAGGCCGCGCGTCCATCAGGCCAAGACCAAAACTATCCGCTTCGGGCGCAGTGAAACTCAAACCTGCGGGCTTACCTGCGCGGCACAAGGCCCCAGCCACGCTCACAGCCGCCTGAATTATGGGTTCGCAATTAAGACTGGGTCCGGCGACGACCAGCGGTCGCTTGGCGTCTTTCAAAGCCTGGGCAATTCGCGCCGCTAGCGCGCGCGCTTCTTCTGGAAGATCAGTAACTGCGGGCGTCTGACCATCCAACTCGTGAGCGATAGCAAAGCCTAAGCGCGCGATATCATATGGCGCTGCTCGGTAAGCCTCAGTCGCCACATCGTCAAGCTTTGTTCCATGCGGCGCTGCGACAAAGAGCGGGCCGCACTTGTCCTGCACCGCTTCACGAACGGCATGATCCAGCCATAGGGGAATCTTGAGCTTCTCCACCTCCTCGAAAGGTTTCTGGCGAACCGACTGGCGCAATGCTAGAGCCAGTATGGGCGCCACTTGGGTGACGTCTTCGCCCAAAACCAGTACGGCATCCGAAAGCTCAACTTCGTGAAGCGAAGGCGTGCGTGCAGGACCCTGCTTCAGCGCGCCCAGCATCGCCTCCGTCAGCCGGTGTTCCTTATCCGAAACACCCGCGAAAAAGTGTTCTGGTCTCACCATCGCCCGCAAGGCAAAATTCCCTTCGAGTGAGGCGCGGGGCGAGCCAATTCCGATGGCTTTTCCACCCGCCAACACGGATCGCAGGTGATCAAGCGCCGCAGCCTTTGTGACCGGATGAAGTTTGCCATCCTTGCGCAGCAGGGGCTGCCGGATGCGCTTTGGGCTATTCACGAATTCGTAACCGAAGCGCCCGCGGTCACAAAGGAAGTAGCCGTTAACGTCGCCGTTGTAGCGGTTGACGATGCGGCGCAGAGAGCCATACCGCTCCCCCGGCGTTGTGTTGCAACCGAGCGCGCAATGCACGCACACCGAGGGCGCCATCTGTAAATCCCACTTGCGTGTATAGTGTTTGCGCAGAGTCTTATCGGTAAAAACACCGGTGGGGCAGATCTCAATCAAGTTCCCGGCGAACTCGCTTTCAAGTACGCCCTCTTGCTGCCGCCCAAAATAGACCATGTTGCTTTTCACATATTGATTAAAGTCTCGTCCACCCGCATATTCGCGGTAATAGCGCACGCAACGGTAGCACTGGATACACCGGTTCATTTCGTGGTGCACGAAGGGACCAAGATACTGATTGTAAAAAGTCCGCTTATTGAAACGGTAGCGACGATAGTCGTGCCCCGTCATTACAGTCATATCCTGCAGGTGACATTCACCGCCCTCGTCACAGACAGGGCAGTCATGCGGGTGATTCTGCATGAGACCTTCGACGACCGAGGCGCGGAAAGACGCCGCTTCAGAGTCCGCAATCGAAACCCGGATTCCCTCCGCCACCGGAGTCATGCACGACATCACGATCCGCCCGCGCTCATCCTTCTCATCCTTATATTGTTTAATCGCGCACTGGCGGCACGCGCCCACCGAACCCATCGCCGGATGCCAGCAAAAATAAGGCAGGTCGTAACCTAGCGTCAGACAGGCCTGGAGCAAGCTCTGGTCAGGGCGAGCCTCAACAAGGCGATTGTCGACGTAAAAGTTGGTCATCGCGATCTCCAGGGGCACCGTTTCTCGGTGACGTGCCGGTCAAAATCAGCCCGGAAATACTTCAGAGCGCTTTGTAGCGGCTCTGCGGCGCCAGGAGCTAGCGCGCAAAAGGTGTTGCCAGGAGCGCACAATTTGGTGATGAACAACAGGTGTTCCAGATCCGCGGCCTGGCCCTTACCATCCTCCAGAGCGTACAAGGCCTTTTCCGCCCAAGAGAGACCACTCCAGCAGGGAGTACACCAACCGCAGGACTCCTGGGCAAAAAAATGTTCGAGGTTAGCAACCATGCCCACCGGGCAAGTTTGATCGTCCAGAATAATCATGGTACCCGTTCCCATTCGGCTTCCCACCTTGGCCACGTCGGTAAAATCCATTTTTACGTCCAGGTGTTCTTCCACCAAAAAGTCAGTGGATGCGCCGCCTGGCAACAGGCCGCGAAACTTGACGCCGTCTTGCATCCCACCCGCATGAACTTCTAGGAGCTCCCGAACCGTAGTCCCCATGGGCAGTTCCCACAGGCCAGGGCGCTTCACTTTGCCGCTCACGCCATAGATTTTGGTGCCAGCGTCTTGCGTATAGCTCAGGCTCTTGAACCACTCAGGCCCGTTCTTCACAATATGCGGCAGGTTGCACAGCGTTTCGACGTTCTGAACGATCGTAGGTTTGCCAAAAAGCCCGGAAACCTGCGGAAAGGGAGGCTTGGTTCGCGGGTTGGCGCGCTTCCCTTCAAGGGCGTTCAGCAAACCCGTTTCTTCGCCACACATATAGCGGCCGCCGCTCATGTGCACGATCATGTCCAGGCTGAACCCGGAACCTAGGATGTTCTTGCCTAAATAATTCTTTTGATAGGCTTCCGCGATAGCCTGCTTCAGACGCTCTTCAGAAAGATAGTATTCGCCCCGGATGAAAATGTAAGCTACGTCCGCCTGGATGGCATGGCCTGCCACCGCCATACCCTCAACCAACTGGTGCGGATCACCCTCCATTAAGAGCCTGTCTTTGAAGGTACCGGGCTCCATCTCGTCGGCGTTGCACACAATGTATTTCGGCCGGGGTGTATCGGCCGCCATGGGCACAAAACTCCACTTCATCCCCGTTGGGAAGCCCGCGCCGCCGCGGCCGCGCAAGCCGGATTTCTTCACCGTCTCTGCCACATCCGCTGGGGACATCGTGAGCGCCTTGCGCAGGCCCTGATAGCCCCCCGCCGCCTCGTACGCATTGAGATCCACGTAAGAGAGGTCAGGCCGGATATTTTTTGTCAGCACCTTTTCCATGGTTTGAGTGCGTCATTGATGCATCGATTCAATGGATCAATGATTCAATCCTATTTATACTTCTCCAAAACGCCGTCAAGCTTCTGGGGGTCCACGTCGTGGTGGAGATCCTGATCCACCAAGAGCGTAGGCGCATGATCGCAGGCCCCTAAACACACAATAGGAATTAGCGTAAAGCGTCCGTCCGCGGTGGTCTCGCCCATTTTGATTCCCAGCCGGGTTTTCAAAGCCTCGCGCAGCCGTTCATACCCCATGATCCAGCAGCTCACGCTGTCGCATACCGAGATCACGTGCCGGCCCACGGGTTTGCGGTAAATTAGGTTGTAAAACGTCGCCACGCCATCCAGCTCGTCCACGGACATTTCGAGCATTCCCGCAATGTCCTTCAGGCTTTCGTCCGAAACCCAGCCGCGGCGCTTCTGCACGATTTTCATCGCGTCGATGCAAACAGCCTGCTTCGTGGGGTAATGGCCGAGTTCCGCTTCGATTTCCTGCCGTTCTTCAGGACTCAACACGTGACTCTGCTCCACTCAAACACGCAGGCTTCAGGCGCCAGGTTCAGGTGTCAGCGAGTACCCGCCCGCCATGACGAAATTCCTGAAACCTAGCCCCCGAAACCTACTCTTATCGATCAATATCCGCCAGCACAAAATCAATGCTGCCGAGAATCGCCAGAAGGTCCGCCACGGTAAGCCCACGGCAAAGATTCGGCAGCGTCTGCATATGAGTGAACGAAGGGCTCCGGATGCGAGTGCGATAGGAAACCGTATTGCCGTCGCTCACCAGATAATATCCGTTGTTTCCCTTCGTCGCTTCAATCGCGCCCAGCGCCTCGCCGGGCGGCATCACCGGCCCCCAACTCACACCCAGGAAGTGCGTGATGAGCGTCTCGATATCGTGCATCGTATTATTGGGTTTGAGAGGCGGCGCGCTCAGAGGCTCAAGCGATTTGTACGGCCCCTCGGGCATATTGCTGACGCACTGCTCGACAATGCGCAGGCTCTGGCGCATCTCCTCCACCCGCACCACCGCACGGTCATAGCAGTCGCCGTGCGTCGCCGTGGGGATATCGAATTGATATTGTTCGTAGCCGGTGTAAGGCTGCTTCTTGCGGAAGTCCCACTCAAAGCCGCAGGCGCGGAGGTTAGGACCCGTCACGCCCCATTCAATGGCCTCATCGACTGTGTATGCTCCCACGCCCACCGTGCGCGCCTTAAAGATGCGGTTGCGCATGATCTCTTTGTCATACTCCACCAGGCGGGGCGGAAAATACTTTATGAAATCGCGGAACATTCCATCCCAGCCTTTGGGAAGGTCGTCCGCTACGCCGCCGATGCGAAACCAGTTAGGATGCATTCGCGCGCCGCAAATCGCCTCAATAATGCCAAAGGCGCGTTCGCGGTCGTTGAAGGTGAAAAATACGGGGGAAAGCTGTCCAAGGTCCTGCGCGAACGTCCCAAACCAGACCAGATGGCTGATGATGCGAAATAGTTCCGCGAGCATTACCCGGATCACCTGCGCGCGCGCCGGCACCGTGATCTTCCCCAGTTTCTCCACGGCGGTCAGGTACGCGAGGTTGTTCATCACCCCGCCGAGATAATCGATCCGGTCCGTGTAAGGGATGTACGTGTGCCAGCTTTGCCGCTCGCCCATCTTTTCGGCGCCGCGATGATGGAAGCCAATCTCCGGGACGCAATCCAAAATCTCTTCGCCATCCAGTTGCAGAGCGATGCGGATGACGCCGTGGGTGCCGGGATGCTGCGGGCCAACGTTCAGGAAAATAAAGTCGCTGTCGTCGCCCGAGCGCTTCATGCCCCATTCTTCGGGATTGAAGCGCAACGCCTCCTGTTCTCGGTCCACTTTTTCATCAGGCAGCTCAAAAGGCCCCATTTCGGTGGCGCGCGCGGGGTGATCCTTCCGCAGCGGATGACCCACCCAGGTTTGAGGCATCAGGATGCGCCTCAAATGCGGGTGGCCATCGAAAACGATGCCGAACATATCCCACACTTCGCGCTCGTACCAATTGGCGCAGGGCCAGACGCCCGTGATGCTGGGAACATGCAGATCGTCCGCTTTGAGCGCAACTTTAATGCGGATATATTCATTTCGCCCGTAGGAGAGCAGGTGGTAAACCACCGAAAAATCACTTGCCGGCTGGCCTTCGCGGTGAGTGCGAACGCGCTCGTCAATCGCCGTGACATCGTACAACACCTTATAGGGGTCCGAGACCCGGGTCTTCAAGTGGTGGAGAACATCTGAAATGTTTTCGCGCTGAGTCCAGAAGGTTGGAACCTCATCGCGAGTCGCCTGAGGCGCAATCGACTCGGCGCCGAACTTCTCCGCAAGATCGCTTAAAATTGTCGCGTTCGCAATCATAAATGCTGCTGCTCTAAACCGAATCCGGCGTTCGCAAAAAGGTCGCTTTCCGCCGCTCTTCCCGTTTCAGATCGCGGTCCGCAGGCTGCTGGATCCGCTCAACCCCCTGGGGTCCCACAACCCAGCTCAGCGGCCGCCGCTCGCTCCCCACGGCTTTCTGGAGCAACGTCAATCCGTGCTCAAAAGCGTCAGGCCGCGGCGGGCAACCCGGCACATAGACATCCACCGGAAGAAACTTATCCACGCCCTGAACCACGCTGTAAATGTCGTACATCCCGCCGGAGTTGGCGCACGACCCCATGGAGATTACCCAGCGCGGCTCCATCATCTGCTCGTAAAGCCGCTGTATCACCGGCGCCATTTTGATAAAACACGTCCCCGCAATCACCATCAGGTCCGCTTCGCGCGGCGTTCCCCGGATCACTTCAGCGCCAAAGCGCGCCACATCATACTTGCTGGTCAAGCTCGTCGCCATCTCTACAAAGCAGCATGAAAGTCCAAAACCGAAGGGCCATATGGCATTCTTGCGCCCCCAAGCCAACAAATCCTGCAGCCGCGAAAGCACCAGACTGCGCCGCACCTGCGCTTCAAAAGCCGGGCTTACCCCGCGCTCAACGCCCGCCATGTTAGGTCTGGTTATCGTGACTTCCATATTTCATTCCCTTCAAGCCCTGGCCCTGGCAGGGTCATGGCTTTCCAGCCCCGGTCCGCTGCAGGACCGCCCGCCGCTTGGGACCAAAATCCAGCGCCCCCAGGCGCCAAAGATAAATCAAAGTTGCCACAAGGATTCCGATGAACACCAGGATTTCAAAATATCCCGCCCAGCCGGATTCCTTCGCCGACACCGCCCAGGCAAAAATGAAAACAGATTCCAGGTCAAACACCACAAAGAACATCGCCACAAGATAAAATCGGACTGAAAAACGGACGTGAGCCGACCCCTCCGAAACAACTCCGCTCTCATAAGGCTCGCCGGTAGCCCTCTCGCTGTGGCGCTCCCCGAGCACATGCGAGAGGCCCAGCATCACCGCAATCAGGATGACGACAAGAATAAAGTAGAGGCCAATCGGCCAGACAGCCACGTTTTTACTTCCTCCGGCCCAGCGTGATTCCCCAGCCCTGGCGCGATTCTGGGGCGAATCAAAGCTCGCCTAAATTCCAGACGGCATATTTATGCTTTTGGGTTCCCTGCCCCTTGAGATTCTGATTCTCTTTTCAGAACAAAGAATGGCGATAAAGCAGCATGCTTGATTTCTCTCGAGCTTCGCCCTCAGGCGCCGCTCGCTTTGGCTGGCCCGCCGCGAAAAAGCTCTAACCGCGCAGCGGGGTGTGAACTCTTAAATGCTATTGTTATCACAAACAACGCCGCGTTCGCAAATCCTACACCTTGCGCGTAGCGGAACGGCCGTTACCCGAAGCCGAATCTGCTCCGCGAAACCCTCCATTAAGAACGAAGGGTGACCGCAAAAGACAAATAGTATATTCGTCTTTGCGTTTCATGTCCACGGCTTCTAGACAAAAAACGATACCTCGCATTGAGATACAAACTTGCCCCATCAGCCCACTATTATTATTTTAAATAGGGCCCTGGCTCCGGGATGGCCGAGCCGTCCTTGCGCGGATCGGAGGCGCCGTAATTCACGCCCGTAGCGGAATCGCGCATCACGGCCTGGCCGCCGCCCACATCCGATGCAAAATCACCCAACACCCGGAGCTGGTGGCCCATTGCAGCAAGTTTCTGGCGAACCTCAACCGGAACGCGGTCTTCAATCTCAACGTCGCAGCCGCTGAAATTCATCTTGGTGAAGCGGGGAGCTTCAAGCGCCTGCTGAATGTTCATGCCATAATCGGCGATATCCGAGGCGAACTGCGCGTGCGCCTGCGCTTGATTCAGCCCGCCCATGATGCCAAACCCAATGTGCAGACTTCCTTTTTC
>JBOGJY010000224.1:0-6645 GCA_050745325.1 Terriglobia bacterium | reverse complement strand
GCTTATTGCCTGGAAAGCTGCGGTTGTAGCGGCGGCGTCCCCGCCGCCGGTTTTTATTAGTAAAGACCGGCGGCCAGAGGCCGCCGCTACAGTGCGGTTACGAGTTCGGGCGGGCGCTGAGCACGCTCGGAGCATTGCTAATGAAACCTTTGGGCGCGCTGACATAACCGGAGATGGTGTTCTTTCCCACCTTGTTGACCACCAGCTCGAGCGCGCTCGCCGCACCCTGCATATAGAAGAAAACCGGCTCGTCGATGGCCTCATTCTTACGCTGCGACACTTTGTCGTCGAAAAAGAGGTTCACCGTAAACAAATTGTGCTTGGTGTTGGTCTTCAAGAGCTGCATTTGCAGAGAGCCCATCTTTTGCCGGGCGCCCTTATTGGCGTGGAACTCAAAATAGTCGCGGTCGGTGCGATGCGCGAGCGCCACCAGCTCGTCATGCGTGCGCGCGATGGCGCCTGAAAGCTCCCCTTTCGCGCCGGTTAAGGCCTCTTTGGTAGCGTCGAGATCCTTCTGTGTGCCTGCGATGTTGCCCGAAAGCTCGCCAAACTTCGAAGTTGCCGTGGATTGCAGTTGATTCAGTTGCTGGGCGCTGGCCTTTTCGGCAATCGCCGAGTTCAACCGCTGGACCGCCTGTTGCTGTTGTTTTACCGTATTCGCCGCCAGCTTACGCGCGCGCTGCAGCTCTTGCTGGGTGAGTCCAAGACGCTCAGCGGTCACCTGAAACTTGGAGCTAAGATCGGCGTATCGCTGATCGGAAGCGTCGGCGCGCCGGGTGAGCAAATTGATCTGGTCCGCCTGTTGGTTGAGAAGCTTGCCGAATTTCGACCCTTGCGTGACGCCCAGGACTAGACTCACCACGGCAACGATCAGCAAGATAATGAGCAGCCACTTCATCCAGCCACTACCGCTGGTGGTAGAACCTGGCGGCGCGGGCACGTAGACGTATTGAGGAGCATTTGGGGCTTGCCCTGGCTGGGATGGGTATTGCCCGGCAGCGCGGGGTAAAGTCTTTTGGGCGTCTTGAGGCGCCTCTGCGCGCGGGGTTTCGGCCGTCCGCGCGGGCCCAAAGCTTACCGACGGGGCCTGCGGAAAGCCAAAGCCGGTTGCCGCGTCCCCGCCGGTTGTCTGCCCGCGGGTTTCGTCTTTTCTTTCCTGCTGCTTGACCGGCGCATCATCCAAACCAAACATGGCGTTTGCGGCGTTATGGGGTTTCTTGGTCTCAGACATCGTTGCCTCGTTCCCGGTGGTTTTACGGACTCTGCAAGTATAATCAATCAGATGCCAGGCGCATCAGAAAAGTTTGTTGAGGTTGAATAGAGTAAGTATCTCCAGGCGGTTGCAGCGGCGGCCTCTGGCCGCCGGTGTTTACTATTAAAAACCGGCGGCGGGGACGCCGCCGCTACAACCGCAGTTGCCACACTGACTATGGGGGCCAGGTTTCTGCGCGAACCGTCAGGGTCTGCCTAAATTGATCAGAGAGAGCGGCACGCCAAGAATGGCTGGAGCAACGTCCATCTGCTGCTCGCCTGTGGGATCGGTAAGAGTCGCCTGATCGATCCTTTTTACCGCCTTGGGCTTACGGATGGCAAGCCACCGGGTGACGTTCACGCGCAGGTCTTGTGGAATAGTGAAGGGGTTGTCGTAGAAGTCGTGGTTCGAAAAGAGCCAGAGGTGAGCCGAGCTATCCCGCACGTCGATGGCGGCGAAAACCAGCGTGGGTTGCGATGTGCTGGTATCCACGTGGGTATCCACCCAAAGCAGCCCGCGGTCTTCGCAGAAACGCGCCAGACATCCGCTGGCAATCACGTACCGGCCATCGTCCACACGAACCTTATCCGGCTCGCCGGTGAGGAATTCCGAAGCCACTCCGGGAACGTACTTTTCCTGGCTTTGCGTGCTCCAGAATTTGACCAGGGCGCTGGGAAAGTATTTTTTAAGCAGCGGCTCGAAACGGTTGTCTGCGATAAGCTCATTCGCCGATTTGCCTTCGTAAGTAAATAGCCACTTAGTGGCGGATGCCGTTTGCGCTTCGGCCGTGGGCGAGGCTATCCCGGTTTGGTCTGGCCCCGCTTGGTCCGCTCCGGCCTGCTGCGCCGCTATTTTCGAGGGCTGCGCGAAGGCGAGTGTCAGGCAGCAAAATAGGCAAGAAAGTAAGGACGTGGAGCGCTTCATAGCATTTACTCCTTCCGCCACAAACGCGGAGTGGCTGCGGGAAAAGGGCGGCCGCCTATTATTGAGGATTACATATTAGTGTGACAACTTTCTCTGGTGCGGGGTAGTGTCTCAGTTCGATGTAGAGGCGGCTTTATGCCGCCACATATGGCGGGGTAAACCCGCCGCTACACCCGAAACTGTGACACTACCTGGTGCGGCGCTCGGAGCCTGCCCTGACGCAGGAAGGGAGCGCCGAAAAACCGGCGGTCGCAGACCGCCGCTACAGCATCGGGTGTCACTATAATATGTAAACTTCAATATTGCATCCTCAGGGCGGGATTTGAAGAGGCCCGCAGGATTTCATTCGCGGCATCGGTGGAAAAGTTTGTCGAGCAGTTTAATCGCAAGATCCGTTTCTTCGCGGGTAATGGTGAATGACGGCGCGAGCGTAAAAACATTTTTATAATACCCGCCCACGTCGAGCACCAGTCCGTATTTCTTTCCGCCTTCTTCAATTTCGCCTTTCATACCCTCGGCGAAGATGCGGTCCGTAAGCTCGCGGTCCGGAGAGCGCCCGTCTTGTTTGCAGACTTCAATGCGCAACGCGAGGCCAATTCCATCCACCTGGCCAATCACTCCGGGATGGCGTTTCTGAAGCTCTCGCAGCCCGGCCAGGAAATACGCGCCCTTCGCCGTGACCAGGCTCTCGTAATCGGACTCCTCCATCATCTTCAGGTTCTCGAGCGCCACCGCGGTGCCAATCGAGTTTGAGGAAAAGGTGGAGTGCGTCGAGCCGGGGGGGAACACTTCCGGCGTGATCAGCTCTTCGCGCGCCCAGAGCCCGGAAATGGGATTTAGCCCGTTGGTGAGCGCCTTGCCAAACACGATGATATCTGGCGTGACGCCGAAATTCTCGATGGCCCAGAACTTTCCGGTGCGGTAGAAGCCCATCTGAATTTCGTCGTCAACGATCAGAATTTTATGTTTCCGGCAGGTCTCTTCGAGCCGCTTGAAATAATCTTTGGGCGGGATCACGTAGCCGCCCGTGCCCTGCACGGCTTCAATGTAAAACGCGCCGTATTCGGACGCTCCGGCCTTTGCGTCCCAGACGCCGTAATACTCGCTGTCAAAGAGCCTGGAGAACTGATCCTGGCAATAGATGCCGCATGTTTCCGGCTTCAGGTCGTAGATGCAGCGGAAGCAGTAAGGATAAAAAACGAATTGACCGCGATCGCTGAAGTGGCCGTAGCGCCGCCGGTAGCGGTAGCTCGAGGTGATGGCGGAAGCGCCCAGAGTGCGGCCGTGGTAGCCTCCCATGAAAGCGAACATCAGGTTTTTGCCGGTGTAGTTGCGAACGATTTTGAGCGAGTCCTCGATGGCTTGCGAGCCGCCCACGTTGAAGTGCACGCGGCCCTTGACGCCAAAACGCTCCTCGCAGGCGCGGGCGATGCGCTCGGCGACTTCGATTTTTTCGGCGTGCAGGTACTGGCAGGCGAGCTGCGGCAAGCGGTCGAGCTGCCGCTTCATGGCGTCGTTGAGACGCTGGTTCTTGTAGCCGAAGCTCGCCGCCGAGTACCACATCTGAAGGTCAAGATAGGGCGCGCCGTTCTCGTCGTAGAGATAGCTTCCTTCGCACCCGGTGAAAATTTTGGGCGGGTCGAGATAATGGACGGTATCGCCAAAGGAGCAATATTTCTTCTCGATTGCCAGCAGTTCAGCGGTCGAGCGGGTGGTTTCGGTCAGGGCCAAGGTTGAATCTCCAGTGGTTCAGGAGCCTAAGGCGCGCCGGTTTGTTGCCCCGGCGCAGCAATTTAGGAGCTTTTCATTCTGAGCGAAGAAGCATTTGAAAAAACCAACGGCCTTTCGCAAAGACGCCAAGGCGCAAAGGAACCGCAAAGAGGAAGCCCCATACTTTTCTTGCGGCCTTTGCGAGAGGCTTATGAGTCTCATTTCTTAACGCCGCGCGGGCGAAGGGCCAAGCATGACATATTCTTTGTTGCGGGACCAGCGGCTACGACCTGACTAATACGCCGCGCTTGCGGTCCGCGCCTGTCAAAGCAGCCCGGCTGCGCTCGGCTTCCTTCATTTCTGTTGTCGCTGCGCCGCCCAGCCAGCGGACAAGGGCCTGCACGATATCCGTGAAGGTCTCAAACGGCCGGCAGGGAATGTTTTCTTTCCGGCAGATGCCAAGCAAAGGCTGGCGCGCATATACAAAATCGGCGCATCTCACCGCGTGGAGGTCAGAGAGGCCGTCTCCGACGTAAATCAGCGGCCAGTGATCGCCGCGCAGGTTCTCCAGCACGCTGGGTTTGCACGTCGCGCAGCCGTGCGTGCAGGAAGCGGCGGCATGAGGAAATGAGACCGAGAGCCGCCCCGCAACGAGCCGTCCGTGGGTCGAGAAAAACTGCGAGCCGTTGCGCGGACGGAGATGCAAACCGGAATGAGCCAGCACCCGCTCGATGACGTAGTCCATGCCATCACTCGTCACAAAAAACGGAATGCGGTTCTTGCGGACGAAGCGGACAAACTCCGCGAATCCCGGATCAAGCGGAATGGAATCGATGACCGCATTCAGCTCCCCAGGCGCCGTTTGGACGAGCGCGAGCTGCCGCGCCAGGCACTCCCGCGAGCCGATCTCGCCAGCCTTCCATAACTTCTCAATCTCTTGCCAGGCCGGGTCCGCGAGGCGCGACAAAATTTCATCGGTAACGTCGGCAAGCGTAATCGTCCCATCGAAGTCACTGAACACAATAGGATGCGGAAGCGGCGCCATTGAGTCATTAAGTGATTGAGTCATTGGTTCATCGAATCTCAGAATCATTGAGCCGGTTCATGAAACATGCCATTGCAGCATCATTCTGAGGCGCCGCAGGTGGCCCTGACCGGAGTGAAGGAACCTGGTTGCCAGTACAAAGTCGCTTAGAATGACACGCTCGGGCTTTTCAGTCCGTCATCCATTGAACCCAGCGGGCTGGCGGATGCCATTGAATTAATGACCCAATGAAACAATGGTTCAAGGGTTCCTCTCGTCCACCAGCCGCCGGGGCTTTCTTGCCGGCGCGAGACTGCCTGCAGGAAGAAAGTTGAACGCCAGGCGATACATATCGCAGAGGTGATTCGCCCAGATATCGGGATAGCGCGCCTCGATGTTCTGTGACACGGATTGCTGCACGCGCTTTGCATCAATGCCATTTGTCAACTCGAGCCGGAATTCCAGGATATCCCGCAATCCCTCCTGGCGAACCGCCACTTGCCAGATTTCACCGATGCCTTCGACGTCGTGCAGGATCGTCTCAAAGATCGCTGGGTGCATGTTTCCCGCTCCCATCACCACCATCTCATCGCGGCGGCCCCGGATCATATCGAGACGACCCAGCGTGGCGCCGCAGACGCAGGGATTGAGGTCAAGCCGTGTAATGTCCCTGGCGCGGTACCGGATCAAAGGCTCGGTGCGGCGCGAAAGCGTGGTGAAAACAAGCTCGCCGTAGCCTTCGGAATCCGGCTCAAGGATTTCGAACAGAAAGTTGAACTCATCCACGTGGTAGCCTTTGCCCTGGCGGCATTCCATGCCGAGACCGCCGCCGGCTTCCGTCGAGCCGTAGCCAAGCACCACGGGCGCCTTCCACACGCCCTGCACGTAATTGCGATACACGTCCGTCATGCGGTCGCCCGCCGCGAGGATCAGCTTCACCGGAAACACGCCTTCCTTTTCGGCTATTTCGGTAAAACTCACCAGCCAGGTGGGGTCCGCGGCAATCACATTGTAGCGGTAAATTCCCATGCGTCCATAAAGATCGCGCGGCTGCGGCTTGCCCACCGCGGAACAGAGCACGCCCAGATGCTTACACGCAAGATACGTAACCCAGCTACTCACCCAATAGCCCGCATCGAAAGTACAAACCACGCGGTCCCCGGTCCCGACGCCGTTCTCGGCAAGCGCCGCCGCTTCGTAGCGGGCGGAGCGGTCGAGTTCATCGTAGCCGAAGTAGATTCTCTTGGGCGGCCCCGAGGTTCCCGTGGTTTCGAAGACCGCTTGCGGGTCCCGGCAGAGAAAGTCTTCCGCCGGGCGCGAGATCAAGTCCTCCGGCGTGGTGAAAATGTCACCGAGATCCGCTGGCTTCCTGATTTTGAGTGGGTCGAGACCGCGCTCCCGCAATTTGGCCGCGAAAAACTTCTGATGGCGGGCAGCGTAGCGGACGGCCTTGCGGAAGGCGTCATTTTGAATCCTGCGAATCAGCGGCCGCGGCGCCGCCTTGCCCCACTTGACTAGAGAAGATGGGGAGTTGCCAATGACGATACGTTCGAAAACCTGTCTGATCCCGCTGAGCATAAGAAATGGTTTTGGGGCGGCGCTAACGCGGATTATTCATGAATTTAATGCGATGGCCAGGAGGGCGGGGTTTTAACCCCGCCGAAAGCTCGCATTTCTCTAGATCTCTTGCCTTGCTGGATGAGCGGCTCGTTATAACGAGCCGATCATCCAGCAA
>JBOGJY010000223.1:0-4020 GCA_050745325.1 Terriglobia bacterium | reverse complement strand
TGCCGGACTAATCCGAGTTCCCTTTCGTTCCGGATGATATGCTCATAGTAGTTCCGCTGCCACAAGGCGGACCCTGAACGCCCAAGAAGCCGGCTGACCGATATTGCTGACGTCGATTTGAACGCTCAGATGACATTGCCTAGCGTTGGCGCATTGTGTAGGGGCGCTGCTTGCTGCGCCCCTAGTCGTATCGGTGCAGCAATCTGAATGATCCCATGAACGTGGTTGGGCATTACCAGAAATATATCCAAGAGAATTGCTGAAAATCGCAGCGGCAACGAAGTCCACGCTTCGCTCATGACGCGGCCCGCTTCACACCAGACTGCTTCGCCATCGACGACATCGCCCAACAAGCACTCTCTGTTTTTAATACACACCGTTACAAAATAAGAACCCCGAGAAGAGTAATCATAGCCACGAAGGCGGATGGACCGGCGATCATGGTGGATTTGGTTGACTAGCATCGTTATGACGGAGGCGCAACAAGCAGCACCCCTTCCTCTGCAAGCATTACACGGACGGGCGCAGCAAGCAGCGCCCCTACTGTAGCCGTATCCTGTCAAACGAATCCCAGCGCGACATATCGGAGAGAATCACTGTGTCGCCCACGCTGAGGCCCTGCAAGATTTGCACTTCGTTCACCGAAGCCTCGCCCAGCTTCACTTGGGCCCGCACGGCTTCCTTGCCTTCATCCACTTCTTTGAACAGGCCCACGGTGCTAAAAGCCTGGCCAAAGGCGGGCCGACCGACATACATTACGTTGGTCAGGTGTGAGATTTCAACCGTGCCGTCGACGCTCAAGTCGGGCCGCGCGCCATCGGGCAGCTTGCCTTCGAGCGCCACATCCACGGTGACCGTTCCGTTCACCACCGCCGGGTCGATGCGTACTACCTTCCCTGGGATAATACCGTTGTGCGTGTCGATTGACGCGCTTTGCCCAAGCTGAATATCTTTGGCCTGAGTTTCCGCGATCTGAAGTTGAGCTTTGAGCTGCGCCGGGTCAACCACCTTGGCCAAGGTCGTGCCAGCCGCCACCTGCTGGCCGACTTCGGCATCAATTTCGGTTAGGATGCCGCTGTATCCGGCCCGGACGTTCAGGTCATTCATCTGGGTCTGCTTTAATTGATAGAGCGCCTGGTCCTGAGCGACCTTGGCTTGTTGCGCCGCGAGCTGCGTCTGCATAGAGCCTGCCATGGCATCCACGCGCTTTTTCTCAATGGCGATCTGCGAGGCCAAGCCCTCGGCTTTAGCGCGCGAAAGCTGCGCCGTGAGCTGCGACGTAATCCCCTTGGCAGCGAGCTTCTCATCCACATCCGCTTGCAGCTTTGCCTGCTGATACTCCGCTTCGAGATTCGTCAGTATGGACTTTTCATTCAGCAGGTCGTTGTTGAGCGTGGACTTTTGACTCTCGAGCGTCGCCTGGTCGGCCTTCATGCTAAATTCCGCGCCTTCGGTTTCCTGCTCAAGCTGGGGGTTGGCAAGCTGAACGAGTGGCGTATCTGGCGTGACGCGGACGCCAGGCAGAAGGAAGCGTTTTTCAACCCGGCCGTCGGTGACCGCAGGAATAAACTGGATCTGTACAGGAACCAAGGTGCCGAGGCCACGCACCTGCACGTCCATGTCGCCCATTTTCACCGTGTCGGGCCACAAGGTTGAGCGGTCAACGCCGGGCGGCGCGGGCTTCAGCTTGGCCAGGCCCAGACTGATAAGAACAATCGCCACCACGCCGGCAATTGCGAAAATTGTTAATCGAATCCGGCGCCTGCGGGCCGCGCCTACGCGTTGAATATCCATTTGGGTTCTTATGCCTCCCCGTGGACGATATGGCAAGCCGCTTGCCATTCAGTAGGTAATTGTAAGTCATTTATATCAATATGCTTAACAGAAAGAAGAGGCCTTGGGAAGAACCTGTGGATGTCCGGTTGCGGGATTACACTGTCCGCCAGCGGACACTCACGCAGGCACGATTTTCCACGCCGAACACGGCGAGGTGCGGAAGCGCAAACACCCGGCGCCTAAATGCCGAAAAATCGTCCCATTTGTCTCGTTTGTCTCAAATTCCTCAGAATGATCTGATATGCTGTGGTTTGGCCTCTCATCAGGAAGATTAGAAAATGGCTGGCAAGAACGGGACAAACACAAAATTCGCGGAACGAAGCCTACTCGCCCTTTAGAATCAACGTTTCTAATAATTGTAGCGCAGAGTTTTGCGGTTAAAACTCTGCGGCTTTTTGGTTGGGACCGCGGAACTGCCGCAGAGTTTCAAAAGCAAAACTCTGCACTACAAAACGGCGGCGCCCGAAGATTAGAAAATGGCTGGCAAGAATGGGCAAAACACACAAAATTCGCGGAACGAAGCCTACTCGCCCTTTAGAATCAACGTTTCTAATCTTGGCGCTGCACCGTTCGCGCTTGCTTCGGCGGCCCCAGTCAAGGTTTAATCACAAGACCGAGCCATTTTTTGGCGATTTTCTGATCGTGCAGGAAAGAGGAGTTTCATGAGCTTGTCCCGGAAAAAGAAAGCTGGCGCTCGCGCCGCGCCTCACCAAACACCAGCATATGGCCGGACCGTCCGGTTGGGCGTGATCGGTCTCGGCACGGTCGGCAAGGGCGCCGTCCGGGTCCTACTGGAGCATCGCCACGAGATCGAGCGCCGTTTGGGTTGCAACCTCGAACTGAAGAAGCTTTGTTCGCGCAGCATCCTCAAACAGGATCTTTCCTGGCTGGGACAAAAAGTGGAAGTCACGACGGATTGGAAGCAGGTCGTTGCTGATCCCTCGGTCGACATTGTGGTGGAGCTGGTCGGCGACCTCACAACCGCGCGCAGCATCGCCTACGCCGCGATCGCCGCTCACAAGCATCTGGTGACGGCCAACAAACAATTGCTGGCGGAATACAGCATGGAGCTTGCCGAACGCAGCCGGGCGGCGGGCGTGAGCCTCGGCATCGAGGCGTGTGTGGCCGGCGGCACGCCCATCCTGCACGCCATCCGCGAGGGCCTCGCGGGCGAGCGCTTCACGGCGGTCTACGGCATTTTGAATGGCACCACGAACTACATTCTGACGGAAATGGAGCGGCGCGGCTGCGATTACCGCGAGGCGCTCGCCGAAGCGCAGGAAAAGGGCTACGCGGAGCCTGACCCCACCTTCGACGTCGAGGGCTACGACTCGCGCTACAAGATCGCCATTCTCTCCATGCTGTGCTTTGGCCAGCCGGTTGCCGTCAAGGGCATTCCTGTGGAGGGCATCACGCGCATCGAGAGCGTGGATTTTGCCTACGCGCACCGGCTTGAACACACCATCCGCCTGATCGCCGCGGCGCGGCGGCAGGCCGGAGGCCGGATCGAAACCTTCGTCCGCCCTATGATGATCCCGCGCTCGGCGCAGCTTGCGGCGGTGCTCGGGCCGATCAACGGCATCCTTCTGGCCGGCAGCAAGGGCGGCGAGACGATGGTCACAGGGCGCGGCGCGGGTGGCGACCCGACGGGCGTGGCCGTGCTTTCAGACGTCGTCCACATCGCGCGAGCCATCATTTCCGGCGGCGGCGCCGCTACGCCCTTTGGTTACGCTCATTGGCGCGCCGCCCGCATCGCTTCCCCAGGAGAACATGAGGCGGCAGCCTACCTTCGCCTGGTGGTGCGCGACCGCCCGGGGATTCTGGCGCGGGTGTGCTCCATCCTGGCGCGGCATCGCATCAACATCGATTCGGTCCTGCAAGAGCCCGGACACGCCCAGCAGAAGCTGCCCTTCGTGATGACGCTTGAGCCGGTTAAAGAAAAGCAATTGCAGCTTGCCGGGAGGGAAATTGCGCGCCTGCCGTTTCTCGCGGCCCCGCCCTTGATCCTGCCCTTCTCCCGGCTGCCCTGAAAAGTAGTGACAAGTGGAGAGTGACGAGTGACGAGTGACAAGCAAGCCATTCCGGGCGGCGGTCTTTCCCGGACCCCCCTCAGAAAGCCGTAGGGTTAAACGGCGGGCACATAAGTCCACGGCCACCCTGTACTGTAGCGGCGGCCTCTGGCCG
>JBOGJY010000222.1:0-2585 GCA_050745325.1 Terriglobia bacterium | reverse complement strand
CGAGCGATCTATGGGCGGCGCAAAGGGTTGATCGAGCCGGTGTTGGGAGTGCTGAAAGAGCAACGCGGGATGCGGCAATTCCGGCGGCGGGGATGGGAGAAGGTAGCGGTAGAAATTGCCCTCGCCGCCACCGCCTATAACTTGACGCGGATGCGGAACATGACCGGAGCCGGGTAGACCGCCACCTAAGGGTCTTGCGGACGGACCCCGGTGGTTCCATGAATTCGAAAAACTCAAAAGCACCATCCCAAAACGTTCCATTTGGTGAATCTCATCGCTGTGGGGCCGGTTGCCACACAGACTCTGAAGCCCGGCGCTACAAATGCGGGTTGTCACACAGACTCTTTAGGGCGGCAAGCGCCGGGCTGATTCGGGAGCTGTCTCACCGGGTTTCGTTATTCCGTGGCCGGCAAGCTCGCGGAAAGTCATCAGGCGTATGCCGCGCTGCTCAATCATGGCGCGCACGGCGGGGCTGGTGAGGATTCCGGTTTCAATCTCCTGTGACGGCCACATCGGAGGCTCGCCGTTCACCTTGATGGCAGGATGGAAATAAAACTCGGTAACGCTGTTTTCGGGCAACCGGGCCAGCGCGCCGAGAACGTATGGCTCGTTAAGGCGGCCCGTCTGGTGGAACCCAAACAAGCAGTCGTTAGACTGGAGAGCGCGCTTCCGCATTTTGCGCCAGGCGCTCGCGGAAAGGCAGCCGAAGAGAAGATGGTCTCGCAGCTTGCGCGGCCAGTGGTCATGGCTGAGAGAAAGAGTGGTAAGAACCGGCTCGCGCACCAGGCGCAGGCAGGGCACGCGATATTCGGCGGCGAGATCGGTCAAAATGCCGGCCAGGGTAGGGTGCAGATGAAGGTTGTGATGGCCGTTGATATGGTTGAGATATCCCACCAGCTCGAGATGGCGTTCGATTTGGGCGCGAAATTCGTCCCTCAGTTTAGCGCGCAGGCTGGGACGCAGGGCATAGCGCAGCCCCGCCCAGGCTTCGCTGCGTGGGAAGCAGCCCGAATCGTCAACTACACCCCGAATCTGCCGGGCGGGCAGAAGGCTGCGTCCGTTGCACGCAACCACATGCAGGCCGACGTCGAGCGCGGGGCAGTCTCGCGCCGCCGCCGCGGCGCCCGCCGCCGCCGGCTCCGCCACCATCAGGCTGGCGCTGGTGAGCACGCCAGAACGGTGCGCGCGCAGGACCGCCGCATTCACCTGGGGTGAGCGTCCGAAATCATCCGCGTTGACAATCAGCCCTTTCATGCTCAGACCACGGTAAGATTTTAGTGCTTTGTCGCATTGATCCAGAGGGCTATTTACGGCTTCCGGAAGGCGCGCGTGAAACTGGGCGGGCGCCTGTAGCCGACCGGGTAGGCTACTTTCTTCAATCACATTAGAGAAAGATTAGAAACGTTGATTCTAAAGACTCGCTAGGCTTCGTTCCGTAAGTTTTGTGTGTTTCTCCCATTCTCTCTGGCTATTTTCTAATCTTTGGAGGCGCCGCCTTGTAGCGCAGAGTTTTGCTTTTGAAACTCTGCGGCATTTTAGCGGTCCCAACGAAAAGCCGCAGAGTTTTAACCACAAAACGCTGCGCTACAAAGATTAGAAACGTTGATTCTAAAGACTCGCTAGGCATCGTTCCGCGAGTTTTGTGTTCTTTGCGGCGCTCTCTCCAGTTATTTTCTAATCTGTGCGCAACACCCGACGCCACATACAGCCTACCAGATCACAATGAGAATTTTGAGACAAATGGGATAAATGGGACGGTCTTTGTGAGAACCGCACACATCGCGGGTCGCGCATACATGGCGCATTTTGCCATGTGTGCGGACTGTTAGGCCACATGATGGAGTATTATGCGCCTCGTCCCTTGCCCACAAGCCGCAGAGTTTGAAAGGCAAAACTCTGCGCGACCTCGCGCCCGATAGGATATTTACTCCAAGCGTCGGAGGTTCGAGTCCCTCGACGCCTGTCCATTCGTTGCGTGCATTCAGCTTTAGGTGGTATGGGTGGACGGAGTGCGGATTAAGGCGATGACGATAATCACAATCGCAGCGGCGGACACTCCGAGAATGGCCCAGAGAAGGGTTCGAGAGCTGCGTTTCAACTGTGTAACCTGGCCGTAGGGAATCTCCCGGCCGCTCTTGCTGTGGTCAGGCCGCAGCGTAAACGACTGTTCACCAATCCCGGTAATACGGCCGTAAAGCACGCCGCCGGTTGCCAGCCTGATCCCCACTCGCTTCCCAACCCCCAGCTTTTCAACCGCCGATCGCACAATGTCCTGCTGGGACGCGCTCGCGCTCTGTGCAAACACGGACGCGGCTTGCGCCCACGCCACCAGCGCGGCCAGCAGGATCACTATTCCCCTTCGCAGGGTGTTTTTTGTCTGTTCTGGCATATGAAAAGCAGGAGTCTACCGCGCTCCGGGCTTGAAAGTCAACGCGGCGATATGGCGGCGCCCTGCGCGTTCAATGCCTGGCCTGGTAAGCTATGTTAAGATGCTTTTTTACCAGCAGGCATGTAACTTTGGCCGCGCCTAGGGCGTTAAAGCCTGTGTGACAACTGCGGTTGTAGCGGCGGCCTCTGGCCGCCGC
>JBOGJY010000221.1:0-21496 GCA_050745325.1 Terriglobia bacterium | reverse complement strand
TCCTGGTGTTCAACAATACGCGCGTCTTTCCGGCGCGGCTTCTCGGCCGCCGCCGCGGAAGCAAGGCGCAGCCCACAGGCCGCAACAATCCAGGCCTACGCGAGTTTCTGACCGGCGAAGTGGAGTTACTGCTCACCCGGAACGAGGGCGAGGGCGTCTGGCAAGGGCTGGCGCATCCCGGCCGCAAGATCGGCGTGGGTGAGACGCTGCTATTCGGCGGTGGAGAGCTCGAGGCCGAAGTGCTTGGCCGCGGCGAACAAGGCGTCCGGCGCGTTCGCCTGAAGGCAAAAGAAGGCAGCGTGGAAGCGCAAATTGAAAGGCTCGGCCACGTTCCGCTGCCTCCCTATTTGCGCCGCCCTGACGATGATGCGGATCGCGAAGCTTACCAAACCGTGTATGCCAAGGTCGTGGGAGCGGTCGCAGCGCCCACCGCCGGGTTGCACTTTTCAGAAAGCGCGCTGGAATCGCTCCGGAAAAGAGGCGTTGAAACCTGCGAGATCACGCTGCACGTGGGCCCAGGCACTTTTCGCCCGGTAAAAACAGAGCGCATCGAAGATCACAAGATGGACTCGGAGTGGTTTGAAATTCCGCAGGAACCGGCAGGCGCCATTGATCGCGCGCTTAATGAAAAACGGCGCGTGATCGCCGTCGGCACCACCTGCACGCGTACCCTTGAACACGTGGCGCGCCAAAATAATGGGCGCGTCGTTCCGGGCAGCGGCGAGACCAGTCTTTTTATCACGCCGGGCTTCCAGTTTCGCGCCATCAGCGGGCTGCTGACGAACTTCCATCTTCCCCGCTCTACGCTACTGATGCTCGTATCTGCATTTGCGGGGCGCGAGTTCGTGCTCGGCGCCTATCAACATGCCATCCGGGAGCGGTACCGCTTCTACAGCTACGGGGACTGCATGTTGATCCTCTGACGGCGCTGCGGTTTCTCTTTACTCAACCTCCTGCGAATTTGAGCGAATGTGGACAGCGCCGTTGACGCTCTTCAGGTCAATCTGCGATCCTCCGTTTCCGATTGACCCTTCAAGACTATGGCCGACCAGGCGGCCAGTGACTTGCATACCGAAACTATTGTCGATGCCGCCGTTTATAGTTTTGGCGATAACGCTCGCGTGGACGCCGGGCGGCAGCGTGACGGTGATGGGGCCGTTTACGGTGCTTACCGAAACCGGATCGGAAAGCCGCTGGTTACTAAAGGATGCTTCAACCGGGCCATTCACCGCGGACAAGTGGACGGCTCCGGAAAGGTCGCGCGCATCGATAGGGCCATTTACGGAAGAAGCGCGGACGTCGCCCGAGATGTTCCGCACCACGAGGCCGCCGTTCACCAGATCCACCTTATCGATCGCCGCGCGTTTTGGAACCATCAGGGTGTAATTCACGCGCCAGTTACCGTCATGTTCGAACAGGTGGTTTGGGAATTCCGTCTTAATGTAAACGCCATTCGGAGATGATTCCACGTCGATCTTGATCCGGTCGAGAGTGTCCTGTGAGCTGGCGCTCTTGACGGCGTCAACCTTCACTTCGTTCCGGTCCCAGCCGGTGATCTGGACGCTCCCATTAATGTTTTCCAGGCTCAGCTGCCCGGTAGGATTTAGCGGGTAAGTCTGGTGAAACTCTTGCCTGTATGGGTTATTATCCTGCGCCGGAATGATGCCAGCGATCCCCAGCGTGAGGACCGCAAGCGCGATAGCGGATATGGCCACGCTCTTCATATTTCTCATTTTCGCCTCCAATTGACAGTTAGCAGCGACACTTATAAATTACCTTGACGGCTACGGACACCCTGTCATGAACCTTTGACGTTGCCGGACAGGTTTCGTCATGCCCTCTGTTACGATTTTTTTGGAGAGAAAGTTCCCGGAGGCTCATACGGGCGGTGAAATCTGCGGGGAAAAACGATGCCCTCAAGAAGTCAGCGTCTTGCGGGTACTTTTCCGGTAATAAAGCCAAACGCCGCTCAGGATCACGGCGGGAATGACGAGTAGTTGGTAAAGCCCCTCATGGGCGCCGCGCAGGCTCTCAACGGCAACAACCGCCGCCAGCGCCATGGGCGAGAGGGTGATCAGAATCAGTACGGGCCAGCCGCCGGGCACGCGGAACGGCCGCTCCATCTCCGGCGCCCTGATGCGTAGAGCCATTAGCGCAAGAAATTCCAAAAACACTTCAATGGCGTAAAGCAGAATATCCAGCACTACCAGCTTGGTGAAAGGAAATGCGGTGAAGGCCGCCGCGACAATGCAGGAGGCAGCGAGCGTGGCCAGCGGAACCGAGGCAGGCCCCGAAAGGCGCGTAAAAACCGCAGGAAACCAGCCCTCGCATGCCATCGCGTAAGGGAGTCGCGAAACGTAGAGGAGCTGGCTATTGAACATCGACCATGCTGAGACCAAGGCTATCGCGGCCACGATAATTCCGAGTGTGGGCCCGCCGATCAGGCGCGCAATATCGGGCCAACCCGCCGACTCGCTCCACAGCGCCGGGCTGGTGGTATAGGCGATGCCCGCGAGCACGGGGAGCAGGTAGGCTGCAACAATCAGAAGCTGGGCGGCTCCTAACGCGAAAGGATAACTACGACGGGCATCCTTCACTTCCGCCGCGAAAGTGGAAACGTTATCCCAACCCGAATAGTTCCAGAGAATGGTGGCAAAACCCAAGGCCAGCAGGTGTGCGTTGTGCCCGCGCGCGAATCCGTGTGCTATTGCGGAGGCGCTCGCGGCCAGCGCGCCGTGATGCCGGAATGCGAGCAAGGTGATCACGACGAATGGCGCTGCCACAAGCCCGGCGCTCACCGCCGAGCTTTTTCCAACCACGCGGATGCCGCGCCAGTTGGCAAGGAAACCGGTAGCGATGACAGCCAGAGCCACAAGCCAGCGCAGCGCGAACGTCCTGGCGTGATCGTGCCCGGAAAGCGCCCCTGAAAGTGATAAAGAAGGGCAGAAATAGGCGAGATAATCAACGAAGAGAGCCGGATAAAGGGCCATATCCACTGCCGTATAGCAGAGGGTCCACCACCCTTCTTGAAATCCCCAGAAGTTTCCGAGGCCGCGGCGGACCCAAACGTAATATCCACCCTCTTCCGGAATGGCGCTCCCGAGCTCTGAGGCCATCCAAGCGATGGGCAGACACCAGAAAAGCGGCGCGGCAAGAATTAAAACCACCGCCCAGCCTGCGCCAAGAGATCCTACCAGCGGCTCCAGTCCGTAGGCGCCGCCGGAGACCACGAAAAAAATGACACAGATAAGACTGAACCGGCCGATTTGTGGCTTGGTTTGCGCCTTGATGGGTGGCTTGAGATGAGATGACTCGGGCATGGTGGGCGTACTCTTATGAGTTCAGAAGGCGCAAACCGAAATCACGATTCTATATGCGAAACGAAAGGCGGACCACACTTTTCGCTGGCGGCGCACCTCCAAGCGGTCCGTCGCGCACACCGCGCCGGAAGGGGTAGAATGGTTCCATGCGAAAGTTCTTGATACTGATCTTGAGCCTCTTCGGCCTGTTCGATTCAATTTATCTTTGGTGGGTTTACACGTCGCCGTCACACCCGCTGGTCTGCCTGGGAACAGGCTGTGACGTGGCGCGGGCCAGTTCCTATTCGCACTTTTTTGGCCTGCCCATGCCCTTTTACGGCGCTGTGATGTACGGCGCGCTCGCATTACTTGTGGTCGCGGAGAGCTTGGGCGGGCGCGCTCTTAACGCGCCGATCCGCTATGCTACGCTCGCCGTCTCAGGCGCGGGTTTTGTGGCCTCACTGGGGCTCAGCGGAGTTGAGGCTTTCGTCCTGCACGCATGGTGCGCGTGGTGCGTAGCCTCGGCAATTGCAGTAACGCTGATTCTTTTGCTCGCGATTTCCGGCACGATCAGACCCCCGCTGCCTCTCGAGGCCCCTTCGGCGCTGACCGCAGCGCGGGCCCAGTTCGTCGTTTTCATCATTGCACTGGCCGCCGGGAGCGCCGCATTTGTTCATCTTTCGCATTCAGGGGAAATGGCGGCTCCGAAGCCAGCCCCAGCGGCGGCGCTTGAGCAGCGTCTGGTAAGGGCCGACAGTCACGCCACCGGAAATTTGCAATCGCCGGTCACGGTGGTGGAATTCGGCGATTTTGAGTGCCCCATCTGCGGCCTAGCCCAGAAAAGCGTTACCCAGATGCTGGACCAGTACGGGTCGAGAATCCGTTTTGTATTCCGGCAATTTCCGCTCGCGAGCGTGCACCCCCGGGCGGAGAAAGCCGCTGAAGCCAGCGAGTGCGCCGCGGTCCAAGGCAAATTCTGGGAGGCGGAGAAACTTTTCTACCAGAAACAGGCGGACCTGAGCTCCGGCGCTCTCGATCGCTATGCCGGGGATTTGGGCTTGAACACAACCCAGTTCGGTTCGTGCCTTGCGAGCGGAGCGATGGCGCCGCGCGTGCAGCAAGACATTGCCGACGGGAAGGCGCTTGGCGTGGTAGGCACGCCTACGTTTTTCGTGGGCCATCAAGAAATCTACGGGCCGCCTAATTACGCCCAACTTTCGTCCATGCTGGATGAACAGCTTACCCGCGCCGGAACGGCTGGCGCCCCGCGGGCCTTGCCTTCCTCGCAAAGTCCCGCCTCTACCAATAGCGCCGCAAAGGCAGCCCCTTTATCTCCTCCCGCATCCTCTTCTGCGGCGGCTAATAACAGCGGCCTCGGTTCGGTAAATCCGGTAAATCCGTTTGGAGGCGGAAGCGCGAATACGCTCGGTGGCGGGTCTCCGCTGGCGTGCAGTCCGGACGAGGCAAAACTCGAGCAGCCCACTCTGATCCATACCGATGAAGCGAAGAAACTGTTTGACGGTGATCCGAAGGCCGTCTTTGCCGACGTCCGCGATACGAAAGAATTTGCCGCGGGTCACATACCCGGAGCGATCAATATTCCGGTAGAAGATATCACGGAGAAATGGAGCACGCTTCCTAAAGACAAGGTGATCGTGTTCTATGAGGGCGGCGACCGCAGCGGATCGCCCGATGACGTGTGCGCGTTCAGCCGCGCGGCGGGCCGCGTCGCGCTCTCGCACGGTTTTGATCGCGCTCGCGTGAAGGTTTATCAGGACGGCCTGAAAGGCTGGAAGGAAGCGGGCCTGCCCGTGGACGTAGAAAAATAGGCGCCGCGGTCAGCGCCTTTCTGACCGTGGGTCTTTCCGGTTGGGCGCAAGCCCAGGGCCAAGCAGACAGTGATTGACCCTGGTTGCCACCACCACTGGGGAAGCGTTGCGAACGAAGCCTTAAAACCCTTCACGGACCCACCGTCTCCGCCTCAGCGGGAACTTCATGCTCGCGGAAGGCGGCCGGCAGCGCGTTCCATAGACGGCGCAGTGGGGTTTGGAACAGCGACATCGTTCCCATATACGAATAGCCAATGAAGAAAAGCAACAAAAAAGGCACCGTGAGGTAATTCTCGATGCTCATAGAATAGGCGGTGGAATAAATGAAGTAGCCGGAAAGACCAAGTTCGACGTAAGGAATCCATCCGCTGCGCTTCTTATACTTCTTGCGTTCCCAGCCCCCTCCGCGTCCCTCAACCCGGTATTTCGGAGTTCGCACAAATTCCGCGTTCTTGTCGAAAAACGCCTCAATCACGGCCTTGGCATTCACCACAGAAAGACCGATGCCTGCCGCCATCAAAAAAGGAATATACTTCGTGCGGCTTAGCCAATGGCGCGGATAGAGTTCGCGCTGAGCCACCATATAGAAACTGCCCACCGAGCACGTCGATGCGATGAAAAGCGGCAAATCCAGGTAAAGCATCTGAAACCAACCCTGGTAAAAGCGGACGATCAAAGCCGGAAACAGGATAAGGGAGAACAGGATCATCAAGGGGTAGGAAATGTTGGCTGTCAGGTGAAGGGTGGCTTCGATTTTGATGTAGAGCGGCTGGTCACTCTTCCAGATGACCGGCAGCAGCTTCTTGGCTGTCTGCATGAGGCCCTTGGCCCACCGCGCCTGTTGCGTCTTGAAGGCATTCATTTCTACAGGAAGCTCGGAGGGGCATTCGATCTTCGGGTCATAGACGAATTTCCAACCCTTTAATTGGGCCCGATAGCTCAGGTCTGTATCCTCCGTCAACGTGTCGTGCTGCCAGCCACCCGCGTCTTCGATGGCTTCGCGGCGCCACATCCCGGCCGTTCCATTGAAATTAAAAAAACGTCCGGAAAGATGGCGCGCGCCGTGCTCGATCACAAAGTGACCGTCGAGCATGATGGCCTCAATCTCGGTGAGGTTCGAGTAGTGACGGTTAATCCACGTCCAGCGGCCCTGAACTACGGCCACTTTCGGGTCGGTGAAGTAAGGCAGCATTTCACGAATCACCGAAGGGGGCGGCACAAAGTCCGCGTCAAAGATGGCGACAAATTCGCCCTCGGCAACCTTTAGCCCCTCCGCAAGCGCCCCGGCCTTGAATCCAATGCGGTTGGTGCGGTGATGATAAGTGATGGGAAGCCCCGCCCGCTGGTAGCCGCTGACCAATTGCGAGCAGATAAAGGCTGTTTCATCAGTCGAGTCGTCGAGCACCTGCACTTCCAGCCGGTCGTGCGGATAGTCGATCAGGCTGACCGCCTCCAGCAGCCGCTCCACCACGTAGCGTTCGTTGTACATCGGTAGTTGTATGGTGACCTTCGGAAGCTCGTCGAACGTTTTGGGGGGCTTGGAAAGTTTGGCGCGGTTCTTCAGGTAGACATAGGTCAGAAAGTAGCGATGGACGCCATAGACCGAGAGCACAACGAGAAATGCGAAATAGGGAATAATAATGGAGAGGTCGAAGGCGTTCGGCTCGTAAAGCCCTTGAAAGGGTGTTTTTTTGAAAATAGTTCCTACATAGTGCGCCACTGGGGCTAGCGGGCTCACCAGCAAAGCAGGATGGAGAAGCATCGTCATAGATTCGACTTCATTCGTTTCGGATACCGCCAGTTTTGCTCGATTCTAACCGGCGGCAGAGGCCAGCGCACTCATTTTTCCACCTCACCTGTCAGAAGGCGCACATCAGCGCCCCGTTTCACCCTTCGGCGCCGCCTCACCGCCCCAAGTCATCTCTCAATCTCGTTTGGCCTTGCTGAAGAAAACCCTTCCTCTGAAGATTACATAATATAGTGACGCTATTTTCTGGCGCCGCGCTCTCTGAGCGCCGGAAAACCGGCGGCGGGACGCCGCCGCTACAACGATTGATGTCACTATGTTATGTAATCAATAATCCCAATCGCCGCCCTGAACCGGTTCCCCATTTTCTTCAGTGCGGACGCTGCGGCTCCCCGTTTTTCGCCATCCTCACGTCACCGTGGTTTTCCTATTATACCGTCTAAGCCAATGTTGTCAAAGGTTGTTAGCACTTTGGTAGTGGGTCAGTTTGCGGTGTAGCGGCAGGTTTACCCCGCCATATTGTGGCGGCATGAAGCCGCCTCTACGCCAAACTGACCCACTACCAGCACTTTGCTGTTCACGGCCACGCCAAGGTTTCAAACAGCCTTTTAAGCTGCTCCAGGCCCAGTTGCTCGGCGCGGGCGCCCGCTCCAAGATCAAGGGATTCGAGGGCTTGCTGAACGGCCGGGCGCGTATATGTCAGGTGGAGGTTATTCAACAGGTTCTTGCGCTTTTGCGCGAAGCACGTTCGCACAAAGGCTAGAAATTCGGCGCCTTTCTTCTCATCCCAAGCCGGAAATCTCATTTGAAAATCCACCAGCGCAGAATGGACCTTGGGCGGCGGCGAAAAAGCGCCGGGCGGCGCCTCAAACGCGATGCGCGGCGAGGAATAGAATTGGGCGAGGACGCTCAGGTATCCATAGTCCCTCGAACCCGGACCCGCCGTGATTCGTTCTGCAACTTCCCTCTGCACCAAAAGGGCCATGCGGCGGATGCGCATCCGCGAGCTAAACAGGTGATGCAGGATCGGCGAGGTAATGTAATAGGGCAAGTTGCCAAAGACCACGCAGCGATCTTTTTTAAAGCGGCGGCAGATTTCCAAGAGGTCTGTTTTGAGGATATCACCTTCGATAATCTGTACGCCCGGAGCGTCTTGAAATACCCCCCGGAGAGCCCTCACTAGCGTCGCGTCCAACTCAATCGCCGCCAGCCGCTCAACGCGATCCGCAAGTAACTTCGTCATGGCGCCGCGGCCAGGCCCAATTTCTATCACTAGATCGTCCGTCGCAAGGGGCAGCAACTGAGCGATGCGCTGGCAATAGCTCGCGCTGCTCAGAAAGTGCTGGCCGAGTTTAGGGCGGCGAAGCGATGGTTTCATCAAGAGGCAGAGCCATTGGTCTACTGAAAGCCCGATTCCGGCTTTCTCAAAAACGGGGCGAGGTCCGCTTGCGGAAAATCTCGGCGCCTACCGCCATTTCTCGATCGAAAGTTCGTCAAGCTGGATAAATTCCTGAATCAGCGGGTCCGGGCAGGAGTCCAACTCGCTCATAGGCCCAAAGAAGGCAACGCGGCCTTCCGCCAGGAAGACTATGCGGTCCGCCAGTTTTCGGGCCAGTTTCATATCATGCGTGACCACGACTGAAGTCAGCCCTCTCCGGCGCTTGAGTTTCAGAATCAGGTCGCCGACGGTATGAGCCATGAGCGGATCGACCATCGTCGTCGGCTCGTCGTAAAGAATCGCTTCGGGAGCCGCGGCGAGCGCGCGCGCAATCGCTACCGCCCGCTTCATGCCGGTGCTCAGGTCAGAGGGCATCAGTTCCTCGACGTTTTCAAGATCCACAAGCCCCAGTAACTGCCGCACACGGTCTTCGATGTCGCTTTCGCCGAGGCTCGCGTCCGCTCGTATCGCCCGCTCGCGCAAGGGATAAGCGACGTTTTCGGCTACGGTAAGCGAGTCGAAGAGCGCTCCCGATTGGAACACCAGCGTAACCTTGCGGCGCATTTCGGTAAGTTCAGCTTCGGTCATTTTCCCCACGTTTTGCCCATTAACGTGGACCTCACCCTCGTCAGGCGCCAGAAAGCCCAGAATGTGTTTGAGTGTAACGCTCTTGCCAACGCCGCTCCGCCCCAGCACCGCAATCGTTTCGCCCCGCTGCACGTCAAAACTTACATCTTGCAGCACGGGCTGCTCGCCAAACGATTTTGAAACGTGGGCGAATTCAACGTAAGGCTCGCTCGGGGTCTTCGGCATTGGATGTGAGTCAGTCAAGTGTTACCGCTCGCTTTCAAGTCCGGTTTGAGTGCAGCGGCTTGCTTCGGAAAGCTGTCATTCTGAGCGAAGCGAAGAATCTGCTGTTTGCGTGGTTGACAAGCAGATGCTTCGCTTCGCTCAGCATGACAGCGCCTTTGCTTGCAGCTATACCGCGCTGCATTATGACTTCCACTCAATCACCGTTCTTGCCGCCCTATAATCTTCGGGAGTGTTGATGTTGGTGAAGATGTCCGGCCGGAAGCCAGCGCGGCTGAGTTCCGGCCACCGGACAACTGAACAACAAACACGGCCATAGAATCCGGAGGTTTTGTTTTTACCCTGCATCAAGCTCATCCGAATGGCCGCTCTTGCACGTCGCCGGTAAACCGCGCACAACGGCTGCACGCGCCGGTCGTGGGATTCGGGCGCCGTTACGTCCGCGCGCCCCGCCAAAGCGCGCTCGCTGATGTAACGCAGCAAAAGTGGCGTGAGAAACGGCATATCGCAGCCCATGAAAAGATTATATTCCGTCCGCGTTCGCGCGAGACCGCTGAAGATGCCCCCCAACGGGCCGCGGCCAGGCCATTCGTCGCCGCAGAAGAAATAGGCCGCTCCGGTTGGCGGCTTCGGGCCGCCCACAACGCCAACGCTTCCGCACAGCAAGCTCAGCAGGCGTATTTGCCTCGCGATCATCGGCTCGCCGCCCAGCGGCAGGTCGCGTTTGGGCTGTCCCATGCGCTGGCTAAGTCCGCCAGCCAGCACAAACCCAGTCAAATTAGCAAACCGTTTTGGCCCTTTTGGCCCTTTTGGCATCGATCAATCTTTCATTATGAGGTATCATCAGCGCAATGTCTGTGGTTTCGCGCGCTGCGAAGGGCAGAGTGCTAAGTTCAGGATATGACCGTACTATACGACGTCTTCGCGGAGTTGTTTGTCTTGGCGTTAGCCGTGGCCTACTGTGTGTTGTTCGTGATCTTGGCCGTTTATTGGTTTCGAACCCGGAATCGCGTCTATCGGGAAACGCGCCGCCGGGAACCCCCAGCGTCAACCTAGCAAGCTTTGAGCTGCGAAGCTTGACTGTAGCGGCGGCCTCTGGCCCGCGGCGTTCAAAACGTAAAGCCCGGCGTTCAGAGAGCGCCGCTACAGCAAACAGCGTCACTATAATGGGCAATCCTCAGTAATGCGCCTGGCGGCTCGTTGACAGATAGTCAAGTAGTTTGCGGAAGGCGATACCGCGGTGTGAAACCGCGAACTTTTCACCGGCGGAGATTTCAGCAAACGTTTTGAGGAGCGGAGGATAAAAGAAGTATGGGTCGTAGCCAAATCCGCCGTCCCCCCGAGGGTCTTCAACCATAACGCCTTTCACCCGCCCTTCTGTAACTGCCAGGCAATTTCCACCTTCCGCCAAAGCAATGACGCAAACATACTGAGCCGGCTGAGCCGGGAAACCCCTAAACGGCCCGGACGGCTTGACCGGCGGCGCGTCAACTGGCGCTCTGAGAGAACCAGCGGCGGGGCCGCTCGCGCCAAACTGGGAAGCCGTGAGCCGGCGCAGTTCGCCAATAAGTTTTTGATTGTTGGATTCATCCGTCGCGGCCGGCCCCGAAAAGCGGGCGGAGTATACACCTGGGCCACCGCCGAGCGCATCCACCGAGAGGCCCGAGTCATCCGCAAAAACGAGGCCCGGAGTAAGAGCCGCGTAGTGCAGCGCCTTCTTACGGGCATTGGCCTCAAAAGTTGCTCCATCCTCGACACACGCAGGGAATCCTTCAATTCCCGGAACCTGCTCTACCGTAATATTGCTTCCCGCAGCGCCTTCACGGAATTCGCGCAGCTTCCCTCGGTTTGAAGAAGCCAGATACAGGCGTGACGGAATACCCGAAATATGGGTAAGGCCGGTCATTGTGGCGCCCATGGGATCAAGAGCGAGCCTGCGGAAGATCAAGCTGCAGGATCGAGCGTTGCAGGGTGATGAGTTTTTGAATGGCGGGGCGCGTGGTTTCGACCAGTCGATTCAAGTCCTCCACGTTGTACGGATTCCCTTCCGCCGTCGCCTGCACTTCCACGAGGCGGCCCGATCCCGTCATGGCGATGTTCAGGTCCACATCCGCGTTCGAGTCCTCGGCATAATCCAGGTCCAGCAAAATGAGGTCGCCGATTATGCCGGCGCTGATCGCGGCCACGTAGTCTTTCAGGGGAATGCGGGTGAGCGCCTTCATGTCGCGCAGCTTCAACAAAGCCAGGCCCATCGCCACGAGCGATCCCGTGACCGACGCCGTCCGCGTTCCACCATCGGCGCGGATCACGTCACAATCGATCCAGACCGTGCGCTCGCCCAGCGCATTGAGATCGGTCACGGCGCGCAGGGCGCGTCCGATGAGCCGCTGGATTTCCATGGTGCGCCCGCTCTGGCGGCCCTTCGTGACTTCCCGGGGTGTGCGCGTTTCGGTGGAGCGCGGGATCATGGCATATTCACTGGTGATCCAGCCTTGGCCGCTTCCCTTCAGAAAGGGAGGCACGCCGTCATCGATGGTGGCCGTGCAGATGATCTGTGTTTCCCCCAGCCGGATCAGCGCCGAGCCTTCGGCGCTCGAAATGAAACGCGGAGTGATTTCTACCGGTCTCAATTCCGAGGCGCTCCGGTCCCCAGACCGGCGCAATTTTCCCTGCGTGTAGAGTAAACCGGAAACTTGCTTTGGGATTGATGGCATATCACCTCAGTCGTTGATTGGTGTTGGCGCCTGAAAGCAACACCCTGGCGCAAAGAGCCGCCATTGGGCGAGATAAACTCGCCGCTGCACTCGCGAGGCGGTGAAAAATGGATAGCTGTGGGTGGAACCCGCGGAACGTGGTCCACGGTATTTCTGTTGTTCCCCTCCGGGGAGCAGGAATCGCTGGTGTAAAGAAACACATCCACATCAAGTTTCGCGCTCAAGGTTTCTAACGGGATTGCCTTCCCTTCGCGCCATTCGCTATGCTGAAAATCTGGAGTAGCGGCGGCTTTATGCCGCCATTTTGAACCTCATGGCCGCCGGAGCAATCTAACACAAGTATGATACAACATCGAACGTGGCGGATTTCTTTCGCTTCGGGCGCCGGCACGGCTGCGCTTGCGTTGGTTCTGTGCGCGCCCGTTGCGCTCCCCGCCCCTTTAAACGAGGCGGCGGTGCGGCCGGTTGCCGAACAGGGGATGGCGCAACTGATGAATGGCGAGCCGGACGCGGCGATTGCTCTCTTTAAGCAGGTCGAACAGGGCGACCCTTCCTCGCCGCTCGGTTACATACTCGAAGCGGATGCCCTCTGGTGGAAAATATATTATTCCACCGCGAACCTGATTGATCCCGATGTTTTTGACGTGGTGACTTCCTATCACACGCCCTACGACGCGGCTTTCGAGCGTCTCATCCAGACTGCCATCCAAAAATCAGAAGCCAACATTCACGCCAAGCAGGACGTAGCCCGCAATAATCTGTACGAAGGCATGTCTTACGCGCTCGAAGCGCGGCTTCAGGGCCTGCGCGCGCACGATTTGGCCACGGCGCGGGCGGGCAAGAAGATGCGCTCCCTGCTGCTCACGGCGTTGCAATTGGATCCCAAGCTGACGGACGCCTATGCCGGGATTGGTCTTTACAATTACTTCGTCGACACGCTACCGGCAATCGTGAAAATGCTCCGGTTCCTGATTGGACTGCCCGGCGGCAACCGCGCCTTTGGGATTGAACAAATGCAGAAGGCCGCGCAGTCCGGCGATTTCACCCGCGCTGAGGCCAAATTCTACCTTGCCAAGGACTATACGCGCCGCAATGAAATGCAGTTTTCAAAGGCTCTTGATCTCTTCCAGCAACTCGCGAGTGAATACCCGAAGAACCCGCTTTGGCAATTGATGGTGGGTAGTTGCCACATGCGCCTGGGGCAGGCCCGGCAAGGTGAATCTCTGTACCGGCAGGCGCTCGACCAAAGCGCAAACGGCAAAAGCTTCGCCGACCAGGCGGTTCACAGCCAAGTAGTTCAGGCGCTTCGACGCTTGCACCCGCAAGAGAGGATCAGGTGATTTGCCGTCAATTATTAGAAAATGTTAATCTTCTACCCCCCGCCATCTGCCAAAGATTAGAAACGTTGATTCTAAAGGGTCGCTAGGCTTCGTTCCGTGAATTTTGTGTGTTTTCCCATTCTTTCCAGGCGTTTTCTAATCTTTTGATCGTCCCTCACCCGGCTCGCGGAGTTTACCCTGAGCGGAGCCGAAGGGCTCGCCACCCTCTCCCCTTCGGGGCGAGGGAGTAAATTAATTAGACAACAACCCTCGCTCCGCTTGCGGGGAGAGGGCGCCCGAGGTACGAGGGCAGGTGAGGGGTTCGTTTGTCCGGCCGGGACTCAAATCCCGCCCTCCTACCCAGCCGCCCAATTATTAGAAACGTTGATTCTAAAGACTCGCTAGGCTTCGTTCCGTAACTTTTGTTGAATTCTTGGCCTTCTCCAGCCTTTTTCTAATTATTCAGCCCGTCACCGACTGGCTCTGTTCATGCGCATGGTAAGAACTACGAACTAGCGGTCCGGACTCGACATGCCGGATGCCCAACCGTTCGCCTCGGTCCTTCAGCGCCTGGAATTCTTGTGGCGTATAGAAGCGCGCCACTGGCAATTGTTCGCCGCTTGGCCGCAGATATTGCCCGATGGTGACAATATCCACTCTCACTTGGCTTAAATCCCGCAGGACTGTGCAAACTTCCTCAAAGGTTTCGCCTAGCCCCGTCATCAACCCTGATTTGGTGGGAATCGACGGATCAACCTCGCGGCAGTGGGCCAGAAGGCGCAGGGAACGCTCATACCGCGCGCCCGGCCGGACGACGCGATAGAGCCGTGGCACAGTCTCCGTATTATGGTTCAAGATGTCCGGGCGGGCAGCGAGGACGGCCTCAAGGGCTTGGTCCGATCCGCGAAAATCGGGAATCAAAACCTCTATTTTCACGCTTGGGATGGCCTGCCGCAGCTCCTTGATGGTTTCGGCGAAAAGCGTCGAACCGCCATCCTTGAGATCATCCCGGTCGACAGACGTAACCACGACGTACTTCAACCCCATGGCCTTCGCCGCGCTGGCCACGCGCTGTGGCTCGTTCGAGTCCACATTGCCGCGTGGTAGGCCCTTGGGCACGGCGCAAAAAGCGCAGCGGCGGGTACACTCATCGCCCAGGATCATAAACGTGGCGGTCCGGTGGCCCCAGCACTCCGCCACATTCGGGCAGCGCGCGCTCTCGCAAACCGTATGCAGCCCAAGCCCTCGCATGATTTCTTTGAGCTCACGATAGTTCTCACCGCCCGGCAGGCGCACTTTTAGCCAGTCCGGACGGGGCAGCCGGGGCGCAACCACGGCGATTTGGACCAAGTCTGTTCCCATTGATTTCTATTCTATCTGCCTTCGGCGGGATTCACAACGAAGCGCGGCGGAAGCGGCGGAATCCTACGGGTGTATTGATGCGTGGTGGATTGCTATTTCTTTTTTGGCCATCACCTTGAATTGCTTACTAAGCGCCAACCCCTGCTGTTGGTAAGAAGAACCGATTCCTTGGCCGTACAGTTTGTCTGGGCGATCCGCCATTTTATGATAGATCAGACGACCGACTTCTTGCCGGTCCTCCAACAAGATTGGTACTTCGTGGGCTCGGACCTCAAGCACTGCTTTCGTGCCTTTGATTTCGCCGGAATTCCCATGGCCGAAGCCCGGGTCGAAGAAACCCGCGTAATGAACAGTAAAATCTCCTATTGATGGGTCATACTGCTCCATTTCCGCAGCATAATCTGGGGGCACGCTAACCCTCTCCTTTGAAGCCAACAGGTAAAAATCGCTAGGATCAAGTACCAAACCCTTCGAGTTGCCGGCCTGGATAGGATCCCAAAACTCCGTAACATCATATGCACTTATCTTGGCGAGATCAATCGGTGAGCAATTTTTTTTGGCTCTGAAAGCCACTATGCTCTCTGGTTCGTCCCCCTGGAGGTCGATGGATACCCTGAGTCCCTCACGTATAACTGGTCTAGTTGGACCATCTCCGTTTTCCTGATAAACAAGTTGTTTCTTGTCAGCGATCTTACGGAGCTTCTCGTCATCGCGTTGCGGATCGCCTCTAAAGAATCGAAGTTGATTAAGCTTTGTGCCTGCTCTGACAATGATCCGGAACGTCCGAGGGACTATCTCTACGTAGAGCTTGCCCGAATACCCTCTAGGAACGATGTCAAAATCCGCACCACGCTCGGTCATCAATCGAGTGAAGATATCCAAGCGGCCCGTAGTGCTCTTGGGGTTTGCCCGTCCGCTCATATCTGACGGGAGTGCCAGGCTTTCCATCAGCGGAACGATAAACACCTTGTCCTTGTCCAATAATGCGGGTTGCCCTAAATCAATTTCCGCAAGTTGCAATTCCCTAATCCTTGGACTGATCAGAGACTTCACGCTAGGAATGAAGCTTGCCCGAACCTGATAAGCTACATTACCTAGGCGCAGGTCAATACTTGCGGGCTGAATCTGGTCATCAGAAATATCTACGCCGGTCCGAATCTTGCCGTTCCTTATCAACTCTTGGATTTCCTGTGATGGCAGAATTCCTGCCTTACGGTGCTCGGGTTCCGCCATGTGTGAGAATAAACCCACGAAAATTTCTCCCTTAGCTAGTGGTCTTTGCTTACGAGTTACGATGCCGTGCGGCAAGTGCAATGACCCGCTTAGCCCTCTCTATCAATTTTTCTTTGTGGTATTCGACGTAGCAATCCATGCTACAAAAGCCTCCTTCTCTTCTACGCCCGCTACCCACACGTTCTCCCTCAGGAATCAGCTTCCCGCAAGACGGGCAGATATTCTTTTCCCATAGTTCACGGAGAACTTCCCCTTCACCCTCTGAAACGTCATCCGGTCTCTGATTCTTGAGCAGGTCCTGCAAGTGGCGCTCATCATGTGGTTTATCGCTCATCAGGCAAACGATTCCTTAACAGTCCAATGGTGACCAGTAATGCCGATCCCATTGCGAGTGCAATGCACAATATTTGGCGAGCCATGGGGAAAATTGTACCATGCAAAGCGGGTCACCAATGCTGTATTTAGATGATCCCAGTTTTGGAGAACGTATTCATCAAAGGCATTAGTTTGGGGATCTGCATTCGCATCGTGAGTTTATCCTGATAGGGCTATGAAAAACCATTAGCCTCTCGCCAAAACAGCTTTCTGAAAATTTATGGACCTTTTTCCAGCGTCCCAACGTATCCATACCTGTAGCCGCATAGGCCGCGTGCTCACGATTACGGTGTTCGTTCGTCACATTGATGATAGGCCGCAAGACTTGTACGGACAGAGGTAGTCCATGGGAACACTCGGTCAGGATCTGAAGTTTGGCCTGCGGATGCTGGCCAAGAATCCTGGTTTCACAGTTGTAGCGATGATCACGCTGGCGGTTGGGATTGGAGCCAATACGGCCATTTTCAGCATGGTAAACGCCGTTCTTCTCCAGCCACTACCGTACCAAAACCCCCAGAGCCTCGTACTGCTGCGTGTCACCGAACCCAGCGGCCCGGGGAATCTCTATCCCGTAAGCGGTCCGGACTTCGCCGATTGGGTCAAGCAAAATAGAGTGTTTGAAAGTATGGCGGCGGGCACAGGAGCAGGGGCAACGCTCACCGGACTGGCCGGGAATGCCCAGCCGTTTCAACTCGAAGGTTTTGAGGTTTCACCCCAAATCTTTCAATTGCTTGGCGTGAAGCCATTGATGGGCAGAACGTTTCGTCAGGATGAAGCGCAGACGGGCCATGATCAGGTGGTGGTTCTGAGCTATGGCCTCTGGCAGCGGGCTTTCGGCGGCGCCCGGTCCATTGTGGGCAAGACGATCACTCTCAATGGCAAAGCCTATGACGTGGCCGGCATCATGCCGCGCGCGCTCAAATTTCCTCAATTTTTTGGGACCAAACCGGAATTTTGGATTCCGCTGAACCTTCAGCAGCCCTCGTACAGAAAGTCGCGGGGCAACCATTGGCTGTGGGTGATGGCGCGCATGAAGAGTGGAATTGCCATCGCCAGCGCGCAAGCGGATATGGCAACCGTTTCGCAAAACCTGGCTCACCAATATCCGCATGACGATACGGGCGTGAATGCCAAAGTGCTGCTTTTGCACGATCAACTTACCAAAACCGTCAGACCGGCGCTGCTGGTGCTTTTCGCCGCCGTTGGCTTCCTGTTGCTCATCGCCTGCGCCAATATTGCCAATCTCCTGCTCGCCAAGGCCATTGCGCGGCGCCGGGAAATTGCCATCCGTCTCGCAGTGGGTTCTGGAAGAGGCCGGCTCGTCCGCCAGTTGCTTACGGAAAGTGTCCTCTTATTCCTGCTCGGCGGCGTAGCAGGACTTCTCGTAGGGTGGGGTGCGTTGCGCGTCCTGCTTTACGCTGCTCCGGCGGGCTACGTTCCGGGCATGATGCGCGTGAGCCTGGGCGGGTGGGTTTTCGCCTTCACTTTTCTCGTCGCATTTCTAACCGGCATTTTTGCCGGACTCGTCCCGGCCATTCAAACCTCGAAGCCTGACCTTCACAACGCCCTGAAAGAGGGAGGAAGGGCGCTGAGCGCCTCGCACCGGCGCTCACGCGGCGTGCTGACCGCGGCTGAAATCGCCCTGGCTATGGTGATGCTCATCGGGGCTGGCCTCGCCATCAAGAGCCTCGTGCGATTGCTTGGCGTTCAGCCGGGGTTCGATCCGCATAACGTCCTGAAGGCGCGGATTGCTTTGCCCGAGGCGCGGTATGCAAAAGACCCCCAAATAACGGCCTTTTACCGGCAGCTTTTGGACCGTGTTCGCGCGCTTCCGGGCGTTGTGTCTGCATCGGTGGCCACCCAGTTGCCTCTCCAGGGAGGCAGCAACGGGGTGGTCTATATCGAAGGCCAGCCCTTGCCCAAAGATATGTGGTCAAGCCCCTTGGTGGAATGGTGCACGGTGATGCCGGATTACTTCCGCACGCTTCGCATCCCGCTGATGAGGGGCCGCGATTTTTCGGCTCAGGATGGGCCAAAGTCGTCTGAAGTTGCGATTATTAACGAAACCATGGCGCACCGTTTCTGGCCGAATCAGAACGCCGTGGGCAAGCGATTTGCCCATGACTATCAAAAACCGAAATGGATCACCGTGGTGGGCGTCGTAGGCAACGTGCGCGAGTATGGGCTGAGCGAGCCGGCCGTTCCCGAAGCCTATTTCCCGGAATCACAGGACGCTGATTCTTATCTAAACATCGTTGTCAGGACCGAGACGCCGCCGCTCAGCGAAGCCCCCGCCTTGAGGGCCGCGGTTCACAGCCTCGATAGCGAATTGGCGGTTTTCAAGGTGGAAACGCTGGACCAGATCGTGTCTGAGTCCTCCCAGCAGCAACAATTTATGGCGCTGCTCCTGGGCTTGTTTGCCGCCGCCGCGCTGGTGTTGGCTGCGGTAGGTATTTACGGCGTGATTTCATATTCGGTTGCTCAGCGCACCCACGAAATTGGCATCCGCATCGCGCTGGGCGCGCAACGCTGGGACGTTTTGCGGATAGTTTTGGGTGAGGGCGTGACCCTTGCGCTGGCTGGAGCGGGCGCCGGGCTCGCCGCCGCTTTTGGTTTGACCCGGCTGATGACGAGTTTGCTTTATGGCGTGAAGCCAGTGGACCTGCCGACGTTCATCATCGTCCCTGTGGCGCTGATCGGAGTGGCGCTGCTGGCGTGTTACATCCCTGGACGCAGAGCGGCGAAGGTCGATCCGATGGTCGCGCTGCGAGATGAATGAAGCTGAATACAAGGAGGAAAAGATGCAATCCAATGGCAACTGCCTGGTCCAAATGGAAGGGGTCAAAAAGGTGTTTTATACCGACGAAGTTGAAACGCACGCCCTTTCTGAAATTCATCTAGAAATCAATAAGGGAGAGTACGTCTCCATTGCTGGCCCTTCAGGGTGCGGCAAATCGACGCTGCTCTCTATTATTGGCCTGCTCGATACGCCAAGCGATGGCAAGTATTGGCTGAACAGCACGGCGGTTGAGGAGCTCGGCCTGTCCGACCGCTCCCGCATCCGCAACCGTGAGGTGGGCTTTATATTTCAAAGTTTTAACCTAATTGGCGATCTGACCGTTTTTGAAAACGTCGAGCTGCCCCTGACTTATCGCGGGATGCCTTCGAGCGAGCGCAGGAAGCGCGTCGAGGAATCGCTCGAACGGGTCAGCATGGCGCACCGCATGAAGCATTATCCCTCGCAGCTTTCCGGAGGCCAGCAACAGCGCGTGGCCGTGGCGCGCGCTCTCTCGGGCGAGCCCGCTGTTCTTCTGGCTGACGAGCCCACGGGTAATCTTGATTCGAAGAACGGCGAAGCGGTGATGGCCCTGCTCAGCGAGCTGCACAGCGGCGGAGCCACCATTGTGATCGTGACTCACGATCAACGCTATGCGAGCCTTGCGGACCGGGCGATTTCCCTTTTCGATGGGCGGATAGTGGATGAAAACCTTGAGGCGCCGGCGCCGGATAGGCAGTCATCCGCAGCCAGCAATTTCGTTTAGAAGATGCTGAAAAGCCGATCTTGTCATGCTGAGCGGAGCGAAGCATCTGCTTTTCGGGTTGAAACTGAAAAAGTAGATTCTTCGCTTCGCTCAGAATGACATGCCCTTCTTGCCCGCAGGCTCAACGCCTTGTCTCATCGCGCCATTGCCGGCTCGCTGGCGGATTCGAGAGGCAGCAACTGGCCTTTTTCAAGGTGCCGGACCACGGTGGAAAAGCGCGCCGCGCGCGGGTCGTGCGTAACCATGATGATCGTTTTCTTGTAGTCCCGATTCAGACGGCTCAAGATATCGAGCACTTCATCGGCGGAGCGCGCGTCGAGATCGCCGGTGGGCTCGTCGGCGACGATGAGCGTTGGGTCTGTGACGATGGCGCGGGCGATGGCCACGCGCTGCTCCTGCCCGCCCGAAAGCTGGCGCGGCGAGTGGTGGACGCGGTCCTGGAGGCCTACCAGCTCCAGCGCCGCGAGCACGTGTTTTTTGCGCTCTTCGGCGGAGAGTTTGGTGAGCAGCAGAGGAAGCTCGACGTTTTCGAAGGCGTTCAGCACGGGGATGAGGTTGAAGGTCTGAAAGACGAAGCCCACGTGATGATTGCGCCATTCGGCGAGCCGGTTTTCCGAGATTCGCGCCACATCTTCTCCGAGCACGCGCAGTTCACCCGACGTGGGCTGATCGATGCCCGCGATCATGTTAAGCAGCGTCGTCTTGCCTGATCCGGAAGGCCCCATCAAACAGACAAATTCGCCTTCGTCGATGTCCAGATTCACGTTTTCGAGCGCCGTGACCGTAAACGAATCGCGTTGGAAAGCCTTCGATAGATTTTTGATTTCAACTACCGGTTTGCCCATTTTTTATCTCCTTTGTAGCGGCGGGTTTATCCCGCCAGAACGACGCATTTCATCACGCACTGGCGGTGTAAAGCCGCCTCTACTAAGATTTTCCGCAGGGCGTCTACGCCCCGCCTTGCACCTTCACCCGCTGGCCGGACCGCAGCGCATCCTGGCCCGCAACCACCACCACGTCATTCGGCCCGATACCGCCCATCACTTCCGTTTGATTATTCAACTGCCGCCCGGTCTGAATGGTTGCCAGGCGGACCTTGGAGCCTTCCACCACGAACACCCCCGGCTGACCGTTCCGCTCGATCACGGCGCTCGACGGAATGGTGAGCGAATCAGCTTGCGCTCGTCCGGCTGACGCGGGCGCGAGAAAGGCTACGTGCGCGTTCATCTCTGGACGCAAGTAATTATCTGGCTGTTCGATTTTCACCTTGACCTGGATCGTCGCCTTCTGCCGGTCCGCCTGCGGAGAAATCTCATAGACGTAGCCCTTATAAACGCGGTTGGGATACGCATCCGCCGTCACGTTGCACTGCTGATGGGGCGCGACCCTGGGGAAGTCGTTTTCGTTGATATCCAGCTCAACCAACAGATCGTTCAGGTTCGCCAGCGTGGCGACGGAGGCTTTCACTCCGGTCGTGCCTCCGAAGTTTTCGTTGCTGATCATTTCGCCAATCTCCACATCGCGCTCGAGCACGGTGCCGTCAATGGGCGAGCGGATGAGGCAAGCATCCAGCATCGTCTGCGCGTAATCAACCGCAGCCTTGGTTTGCGCCACCGTCGCCCGCTGGGCGTTGATATCTTCGATCCGAGGCCCGATTTTCACCAGCGCGTAGTTTTGCTTGGCATTGTTCAACTGGGCCAAGTTCACCTGGTATTGCGACTGAGCGTCGGTCATGTTTTGTTGAGAGGCGATTTGTTCCTTAAACAGCGCCTGTTCACGCTTTAAGTTGATGGCTGCGTTATTATAGTTCGCCTGCGCCTGGGCCATC
>JBOGJY010000220.1:0-7986 GCA_050745325.1 Terriglobia bacterium | reverse complement strand
GAGGGTTGTTGTCTAATTAATTTGCTCCCTCGCCCCGAAGGGGAGAGGGTGGCGAGCGGAGTGAGCCGGGTGAGGGGCTTAATGGCAGAGTTAAAACTCCGCCCCCCGACGAAGCCTAGCGACCCTTTAGAATCAATGTTTCTAATATTCGGGAGCGGCCGCTCAGGTGGCAAATCGTCTCATTTGTCTCAAACGTCTCAATGTGCGATGGGCGGCCGGCTGGCGCCGGCCTTCTCAGGTCTGCGCAGTGGGTGACGGATGGGTACAGGGTTTGCTATGTTAGGCCGCTGGCTGTCGCCCGACCCGCTGGGCGGAGACATCGCCAACCCGCAGTCCCTCACCCGCGGTTGACACTCTGCTCGCGAAGCGCGCCGGTTACTTCTGCCGCTGAAGCATCGCGCTATCCACCGTTTGGCCGGCTCGCGAAACGGTCTGAAAGTAGAGTTGATCACCCGCAATTTCTACCAGCATAAAAGCCCGATCGGTATCAAAACCAGCCGCCATCTCCGGCGAGCGCCGCAGATTGTGATAGCGCAATTCTCCAGAATTGCCTTCTACAAAATAGTAAATGCCTTTCTGCGGTTTAATTCTTTCGTAGACGTGATCGTGGCCGGAAAAAACCACATTGACTCCATATCGCACGAAAACGGGTTCGAGGATGGCGCGCAAATCCATGTCCGGACCGTGAGTTCTTCCGTCCGAATATAGAGGGTGATGAAAGAAGCAGATCTTCCAGGCCGAGTTTGAGTTTTGAAGTTGCTTCTTGAGCCAGTCCAGTTGGACTGGATCCATGTAATTGCTGTCGAGCGCGAAGAAGGTGGCGGTTCCCTTCCTAAAAGAGTAATAGCGTTTGCCATCCATGTTGAAGAGTTTGTAGAAGCGTTCGTTGGGGTTGTCGTGGTTGCCGAGCGACGCATAAAATTTTACGCCCGCATCAAGCAGTCCCTTATAGGGCTTTTCAAATTTTTCCTGAAAGGCTTGGGGGCCGTGGCCTCCGTTAATGTTGTCGCCGCACATGATCACAAAATTGAACGGAAATTCCGCTCGAACCTGCTGCATCTCATGAGCGACTTCGTACTGCGGAGGACTGCCACTACCGCTGTCCCCTATGACAGCGAAGCGGACAGACTTCGGTTTAAGCGGCAGCGTGAGTTTTGGGACGGCCTGCCGGGGAGCGCCCCGAGCCTCAGAAACGCCTGTCGGCTGCTGGGCGCACTCAACAAGGCTTAAGCCGTTCGAGAGGATGATGAGCAGGATGATTTGCCGCATTTTCTCCAGAGGAAGCAAAAGAAGATGAGTTACGGAATCACGTCGCGGATCAGGTCAACAATCAGGTTCGACCCCACGTCGCGGAGAACAAGATCGCGGCCCGCAATCCGATATTCCAACTGCGGAGGTAGCTTGGGAAGATTGAGCAATAACGTCGGCGGCATCGATTGCAATGGGATGGCTTCAGGATACGCCTCATTCACGTAAAGGCGCAATTTGACCGGTTCCGCGTGTTTGAGGCTGGTTTGGATATGAGCTGCGCTAGCTCCTTGCATGGTTGTTCTGATAAGCCGCCTGAACTCTCTGCTGATTTCAGGAGTAAAAATATTGCCTTGCTTAGCGTGCCGCCGGGCCGCGCGTATCTTGTCCGCAAGCATTCGTTGATGATCAGCAACCTTCACCGCACCGCCCGGTTTTAGGGAAGGCAACGCGGCCTCCATCTGTTTGCGCAGTTTAACGTACTGCGCCACTCGATTCTCAAAATCCTGTATCAATAGGGCGTTCCGGTTCACTGAGGGGCTTTGCAATGGCACGCTCGCGCTCATCGAAAGGCAGCCCGCGGCCCAGCAAAATAAAAGCGCAAATGAGAGCACGGAGAATCTTTTAAGTTCCATCTGACTGTTTAGATGCTCTGTACTGCTGGAATAGGCGTCAAGGCGCGTTTTGGCAAGAATGCCGCACTCCGCTATGATTTTCTGATTTCTTTCTGGTCGGCGACTTGCTGCACGATGTCTTCCACGGCATCCCGAACCGCTCCCTTGACTGCCTGCTTGAGCGCCTTTTCAACGTCGTCACAATCCACGCGGACGTCGATATCCTTCCCTACCGCCTCCGTCACAATCCGTTCAAGAACAGACGATACGGGCGGAAGCTCACCCGCGATGGCCTTCGCCACTTTTTTTGCTGTCTTGGCGGCGGGAATAGCCTCTTGGATTGCCCCGGTTTCTTCCGCGGGCGGTTCGCCTGTCAGACTCGATTCCCAATCTGCCTCAAAAGTCTTGATGAGGTTACTTACAACTCGGGCATCCCGAAAAATAATGCCCACTTCGCGGCGGTTGTCCAGCTCAAGCGCTCGAAGGCTCTGGCTTCCAAGGAACACCGCGCTTCGATCTCGAATGATGGTGCGAGTGTGCAAACGTAAGCGCGCCAGCCGCCGCACGTCCAATTTGACGGCTTTTCGGGTTAAGCGGCCTATAATCTTGATTTCGACCCCGGCTCGCGCCCGTTCACCCAGGAGGCGGGTCATAGCTGGGTCGCTGATTTTAATATCATAGATCAGCAACTGTTTCTTCGATCCTTGAATAAACCGCGTCAAAGCTTTTCTGGCGTTCGCCGGGCTGACGACGAAACTGTCGAGACGGGCTGTGTAGGGCTGGCGTTGGGTGTCGGCTTCAAACAGCCTTACGGCCTCCTGCACCAGGCTGCGGTTTTTGGTGATGATGCCAAAGCTCCGGCTGTGTTCTATATCAAGGTGGGTAAAATTGAAGGCAAGCAAATAGAGCGCGCTCCGGTCAATAATCATCAGCTTATCGTGGTAGCGCGCGAGATCCTCGGCGGTGCGCGCCACGGACACGCCCGCTGCGAGAAGACGCATTTCTAGTTTCCGCAGGTTCTTCTCGCCGCCGCGGTTCGTGTAGGCGATCAAGGCGTGGACGAAAATGCCCCGGCGTACTGCGTTCTGCAACGCCCTTTCAATCTCGCTCTGGTCGAAGCGGAAGATAACAATCTCCACACTCTTTCTAGCACTGTTGATTCCTTTGACGAGGAGCGAAACACCATCGCCAGGCTGTACCAGCAGCTCCATTAACCACGCCTCCGAGTTATCCGGCCGTTACTCTGATTGTGTCCTGCGGAATGGCCGGCGGCAATTGCCAGACATAACTAAGTTTTAGCGTTAAACATCGTACTGGCAAGGATTATGTTCCCGCTTCCTATCTGAGGCAAGCAAGAAGTCGGATACCGCAGGTCAGGCGGATTCAGGCCGGACGCAGGGCTGGGAGGAGCGAGCGCAGAAGTATTGTCTGAAGATTTCTTCGCCGGTTGCTGGCTCTCATTCCGTTAAAGACGGCGAACAGCGCAGCTTGACCTGGACGCGGGCCTTACCTGCCATCTGGCAGGATAAAGCCGCCCTATACCCGTTCAATTTCAATTACGGCGTTCCAAACCAAGAAAATAGCTTGGAAAGTGTGTAAAATGATGAAAAATACCGGGGATCATTGGCGGCGGTTGAGAGTACTATCAAGGAACCGCCCTTGGCTGCACTCGGCTACTTGGTTCCAGGAGATCGTCTGGATGCTCAACAACAGAAGGGGATTGACAGGCTTTGTTCTTATCGTTGCGCTAACTCTTCCCCTCGCCGCCGCCCCTCGGAAAAAGAACAAAGTCCATGATGCAAAAGAAAAAACTGCGGAGAGCGCGCCAGGCGCAGTCCTGTGGCGCTACCCAACCGATATCGCCTCTCGCAACCTGTTTTACGGACCAGGGGGAAAACAGCACGCGCCAGGCGCCACGTTTATCTTTGTCAGCGAAGACTTCAGCGGGTCGAATCCAAAGTACGAGGTTCGAGACCTAGCCGGCAACAAATGGAAGATCAAACTGGGTCCGGAGGCGCGGCCCGAAATTGCCGCCACTCGATTGGTGTGGGCAGTCGGTTACTTCACGAACGAAGATTATTATATACCTGAGGTTCAAGTCCAAAATCTGCCCTCCCACGTCAAGCGCGGACAGAAGTGGATCGGGCCTGGCGGCATCATGCGCGATGTCCGGCTAAAACGATATCCAAAGGGCGAAAAAAAGCTCGGAGACTGGCAATGGAAGCACAACCCCTTTATAGGCGCCCAGCCCTTTAACGGACTAAGAATATTGATGGCAGTGATTAACAGTTGGGACCTCAAGGACGACAACAACGCCGTCTACCAGGAGGCGCGCCCAGGGAGGCCGAATTTACCGTCCCGGATCTACATGGTCAAAGACCTTGGGTCGAGCTTCGGAACAACAGGCCAGAGTTGGACCGACGCGAAGTCCAAGGGCAATCTCAAGTCCTATCGCCGCTCCAGGTTCATCACTCGGGAGACGCCCGGATACGTAGACTTCGCTGTGCCCACGCGGCCGTCACTGGATTATCTCATCGTTTTGCCCCAGTTCATGACCGACCTACGGTCGCACTGGATTGGGAAACATATTCCGCGCGCCGACGCCAAGTGGCTTGGACAATTGTTGGCTCAACTCTCGCCCAGCCAAATCGGCGATGCGTTTCGCGCCGCAGGTTACTCGCCGCAACAGGCCGCGGGCTTCACTCAGGTCATCGAAGTGCGAATCCGGGATCTCAATCAGCTCGGACCGGAAAATTGATACGGCTCAGGCCGTAATGCTTCCCAAAGGCCCTTCGACTTCCTCCTGCTTGTGGAATTGCAGCTCGTGAAGCTCGGCGTATAGGCCGCCTGACTTGAGTAAATCCTCGTGTTTGCCCCGCTCGGCAATCTCTCCGTCTTTGACCACGAAAATCACATCTGCCCGCCGGATCGTGGAGAATCGGTGTGCAATTACAATGCTGGTCTTGCCTTCCATTAGCCGGTCCAACGCTTCAAAGACGAGTTTTTCCGACGCCGCATCCAGGCCCGAGCTGGGTTCGTCCAGGATGAGAATAGGTGTGTTGCGGATGATCGCTCGCGCAATGGCGATCCGCTGGCGCTGGCCTCCTGAAAGCGTAACGCCTCGCTCTCCGACGACCGTATTGTAGCCTTCCTCCATCTTTTCAATGAATTCGCTGGCATTGGCCTGTTCTGCGGCCCTGAGAATTTCAGCCCGGCTTGCCTCCGGCCTTCCATAGGCGATATTTTGCCAGATGGGAGCGCGGAACAGAATTGTATCCTGCAGCACAAAACTCAGTTGCTGGCGAAGTGATTTCAGCGTAAAGCGCCGCACGTCAATGCCATCAACCTTCACGGCTCCCGAGATAGGATCATAAAAACGGGGAATCAGGCTGATGATGGTTGTCTTGCCTGCGCCGGTCGGCCCGACGAGCGCCGCCACCTGACCCGGTTCAATCTTCAAGCTTACCTTTTTCAGAATCGGGGCGTCACCGGCGTAGTTGAAGTTGACGTTTTCAAACTCGATCTTCCCGGTGAATTGCGGAGCGCGCCTTCCCGCACGACCGTCCCGCCGGTCGCTTTCTGTAACTAAGATCTCTTGAATGCGCTCGTATCCCACCGCCGCCTTCGAATAGGCGTCTGTCATTTTCGAGAGCGCCTGCATCGGCTTGTACATCTTTGCCAGATACATGATAAAAACAACCAGTAAGCCCGCTGAAAGGGCGCCGCTCAGCGCCATGCGGCCGCCAAACCACAGGACTAGGCAAGTGCCGATAGCCACGATCACCGCCACGAGAGGCGCAAGCTGCGCCTTGAGACTTCGGGCGCGCAATGCAATCTCCACGCCTTCCAGGCTCTCGTCCTCAAGCCGGCGCTGCTCGTAGTCTTCGCGCGCAAAGGCCTTGACGACCAGAATCGAAGAAAGAACCTCTTCCATAACTGAAACGATCTCGCCTTGCTTTTTTCTCACCGCCCTCGAAGCGCTTTTGATGCGGCGGGTATATGTATAGACTACGAGAAAGAGTACCGGAACTACGGAGAGCGCGACAAGCGTGAACTCCCAGCTAATATAAAGCATGACCGCCACCATACCCACGATGGTGAGGCAATTGATGAATACGCCTAGCAGTCCCGAAGCGATAAAAGTCTGAATCGCGCCGATGTCGCCTGTAACCCGGCTGATCAGATCGCCCGTCTGCTTTTGATCGTGGTAGGTCAGCGACAACCGCTGGATATGAAAGTAGAGCATCCGGCGCAGATCATGCATAATCCATTGGCTGACGCTGTTGATGAGGTACTTTTCGACATAGGAACAGATGGCTCCAAATCCGGCGATAGCCAGCACCGCCACCGCGGCGAACTCTAAAATGGCCAGCTTGTCTTGCCCGACCGTCGTGAGGATCAGATGATTCAGCCAACCTTGTGTGTGCTTGCCCTTTAACACATTATCCAAAACAATTTTGAGCGGCCAAGGATCGAGGAGGCTCGCGATCGCCTCGCCGATGACTGCGATGAGCGCAATCATCAGCGCCTTCGAGTGCGGCTTTAAGAGGGTTGTGATTTTTAACGAGCTTCGCTTCGTAGATTGAGTGGTCATTCGGCAGCCCCTCGTGCGATGCGTATGGCGGAAAAATACATCTTATCAGCCACGGCGAACTCCGGTCTCCAGAGCATCTCACATACGGCCATGACTCTAAATTATCACCGCGGTCCGGTTAAAACTCGAACTGATACGAATTTGACGTCAATCATGGGATCGTTTAGTGGGATGCTGCGCTGATGTCATCCTGAGCGCAGCGAAGGATCTGCTCGTAAGGTGTGAGAAAAGCAGATTCTTCGCTACGCTCAGAATGACACCGTGAGGAATTCCAGCCCCCGCTTAAATGCTATGTTTGACCGAAAATGGGTATGAATCAATGGCTTCTGGTCGGTGGCTAAATCCTCTTGGGAGTCAGATGCTTCCAAGTCCTGTAAAATGGGCCCTTTTCAAAAAGCATCAGGTTGAGAGTCTGGAAAATCTGGTAGAGGCCCGCCTCCGCTAACCAGGCGCCCCGCCTTTGCGTGTTTGGGAGACCATCAGCACCTATTGAGGATTACAGATTATAGTGACACTCAATGCTGTAGCGGCGGCCTCTGGCCGCCGCTGCAGCCTAATTTGCGCGAAGCGCTGACATGGGATCAATTCGTGAGGCGCGCCGGGCCGGAAGATATCCCGCCACAAGCGCGACGCAGGCGAGGACGATCACGGTCACGACAAACGTTGCCGGGTCAGCCGGACTGATGCCGAACAGCAGCGACGCGATCAAGCGCGTGATAAGGAAAGACGCCACCACCCCCGCTGCGATTCCGGCAAGAGTCAAGCTCAGTGTTCTCCGAATGACGTCGCGTTGAACTTTCCCCGGCGTCGCCCCAAGCGCCATCCGGATGCCGATTTCATGCGTTCGCCGCGTGACCGAATACGAGATGACGCCGTAGATGCCAAGCGAAGCCAGAATGAGGCCAAACGCTGCGAAGCTCGCGACGAGCAGCATGAAGAAGCGGCGCGGCGAGACGGCGTGATCCACAATCTGCTGGATGGGCTGAAACGCCGCGGCGGGCTGGTTGGGATTCAGTTGGCGGAGCGTGCGCATCACGCTGCCCGCGAGCGAATCGGGCGACAGCTTTGAACGAATCACAAGTTCGGCTCCGTCGGGGTACTTCTGCGTCGCCGGAAAATAGTCTTGCCATCCCGGAGATCCCTCAACGCTCGTTTCGCGGACGTCCGCAACTACCCCGATGACGAGCAGGCTCTTGCGATTGCCCAGCGTGACCAACATCTGTCCGACGGCGTTGCCATGAGGCCATAGCGCGCGCGCGATCGTCTGATTAATGATAATGACCGGCTGCCCTTTTGGGCCGTCGTTCCAGGAAAAATCACGTCCGGCGATTAGGCGCATCCCCATGGCGCGGAAGAAGCCGGGCGTGACAACATACACCAGTGGATCCGGAGCTTCGCCGGGCCGATATAATTTGCCTTGCACCCCCACAGGACCCCAATTGCGGTTCCGGCCTAAAGGCAAGAAGTCCACAATGCCGGCAGCCTCGACGCCTGGAATCGCTTCAATATGATTCAGAATGCGTTGGAAGA
>JBOGJY010000219.1:0-25525 GCA_050745325.1 Terriglobia bacterium | reverse complement strand
GAAACACATCCGCTAGCACACACGCCTTCGGGTGACTGGCCTCGATGGCGACAAACACCGCCTGGGCCAGTTGCCGCAGGTTCGCCGAGGTTCCCCAAAACTCCAATTCCGGGATCACCCCCATCTGGTCGCCGAGTTCGAGAAGCGCGCGGTATCGGCTGCTGATTTCCAGGAAGCCAATCTCAGCTCCAGTGTTGGCCCCTGCCGGGGGCGCTGCGATGCGTTTGCCGCCAATCTGGGCCACCGCATCCATATCCCGCTTGGCCTGCTCCATGCCGATGGCCCGCTTGCCCGGATCGTCCACCATCAAGTGAGGGAAGGCAATCGCGCTTTCGACAGTCAAGCCGAGATCCGCAATGCGTCTGCGCAAATCCGGCAACGACCCGGCTTGGTCCTCGTAGGCGTGCAGCCCGCTGACCCATGGCTCGATGGCCTGGTACCCGGCCCGGGCAGCTATCTCGACCATTTCCACCAGGCCCAATCGGTATCCCTGTAGCGTGGCAAAATTCAGGCAATACCGAAATCCGGGGGAGCTTTCGGGAGAGGCAGCGCTGGCGGCCTCCAGCATCGATCCGCATACACCCGCTCCAGCAAGTGTTCCCCCAGCCGCTAAGAAATCCCGTCGCGATGGTTTTGGTTGCATAGACCCAGCTTCTCATGGGCCGCTGCTTCTGATCCAGCGGAATTAGACGACCCAAACGCGAGACGCCGGAGGAATACTTCCCGGCCGTTGGGATCAAGGAACCTGGTGTTCGATGCCTCGCGCTTGAAATTAAAGCGCTGGAAGAGTATGGGTAGGACTTCGAGGTATACTTATGGGCGAAGAGAGAGCGGAATTACTGAAGGGGACCCTGGACATGCTGATCCTGAAAATTGCGGTGCTCGGGGCGATTCATGGCTACGGCATTGCGCAGCGCATTCAGCAAACCTCACGGGACTTCTTCCAGCTTCAGCAGGGCTCGCTCTATCCTGCGCTCCATCGCCTCGAGGACCGTGGCTGGTTGGAGGCGGAATGGAAGGTCACGGAGACAGGGCGTGAAGGGAAGTTCTACTCGCTCACCCGCAAAGGGCGCAAGCAATAGCAGAACGAGCTTGAGAACCGGAAGAAGCCGACGGGAGCGGTCGCGCTGATCCTTCAAACGGCAGAATAGTCCAAAGAGCAGAGCGGGGGCGGATCATGCGCTGGTATCAGCGGCTATTTCGCAGAGCACGAACTGAAAAACGCCTCGATGCCGAGCTCCGGTTTCATCTGGAGCAGCAGATCGCCGATTACGTCGCCACCGGAATGACGCCGGAAGGAGCGCGCCGCCGCGGCGGCTGGAATTTGGCGGGCTTGACCAAGTGAAAGAGGAATGCCGGGACGTGGGCGCGGCGCGAGTCCACCCTCAGACGCCCGCCGGCGCTCTCCCAAGGTCGGTCCGGCATCGACTCTCTCTTGCCATTTGCGACGTGCTCCGCCGCGCAGTGGAGCGCCAGGGAACAAGCTTCCGCGACTACATCGATATCGATGGCAACCCAGGTAATTTCGAACCGTTTCTTCAGGCTTACGCGCGCACCGGCCAACCGTGCCGCCGCTGTGGTACGGCCATACGGCGAATCGTCATTTCAGGGCGAAGCAGCCATTTTTGTCCCGCTTGCCAGCGACGCTCGCAAAGCCGGGATGTGAGGATGGTTAGGCCGAAGCCTGCCTGTCAAGCCACGTAAGAATGTAACTTTTGACGGATCGTCTTGCCATTTGAGAATGTAACCCGTCGTTGCTGTCGTTCCTTGCTTTGGGTCTTGGTGGCGTGTGGGTTTTTGTCTTTTTCTCCGCGCGCGGTTCTTGCTTTGGCGCGCGCGCCGGTGGGCTTTTCTTTCGGTGACTCTCCCAGACTGGGGAGCGGGCCTAGAAAGGTTGTCGGTTTCTTTGACGGTCGTGCTGAGCTGAAAAATCCGTTCCAGCTTGGCCTGAATGATTTGCGACAGTTGAAATGGATCGAGGGTCTCACGCTGCTGCCGCAGTTCCTATCGGCCAGGGTGACGGTGAATTGGGATAAGGTGACAGGCGCTTCCAAGACCACCCCAACCTTGCAGGTTGTCGTCAATCCGCCCCTTCGGCGCGGCTCGGCCATTCACAACCGTGACTTCGAAGCGCTGCATAATCTTGGCGCCGATTATGTTCGTTACGTCCCGTGGCTGCCTTATCCGAAGCTCGCTGTTGCCGAGCTCGAACCTCCTGCAAACGGCAAGACTTCGTGGGATTTTTCGTTGATCGATCCCATGATGGAAGATTTCATGGATGCGACGGCAGGGCGCTCCGTCATCATCAACTTCAGCACAATTCCGCAGTGGATGTGGAAGACTCCAAAACCTGTACCGTATCCGGCTGATCCCAACCAGGTGACTTGGCGCTACGAGCAAGGAACCGAACTGGTTGATCCCACCATGAAACAGGTGGCGGATTACTACGGGCGACTGGTGAGCTGGTACACGCGAGGAGGATTTAAGGACGAATACGGCCGTGAACACAAGTCGGACCACCACTACAAGATCGCCTATTGGGAAATTCTCAACGAAGTGGATTTTGAGCACCGAATGAGCCCGGAATTCTATACACATCTTTACGACGCCATCGCCGGCGCGATCTGAAAAGTCGATCCCAACACCAAGTTCGTCGGGATGGCTCTGGCGGATCCCTCGGCGGCGCCGCAATTCTTTGACTATTTTCTGAACCATAAAAATCACAAACCCGGCATCCCGCTGGATATGATCTCCTATCATTTCTATGCCTCACCCGCCGCTGATGAGCCTCCCAGCGCCTGGCCGTATTCGTTTTTTGACCAAGCCAAGCGGTTCCTGGCGACGGTCCGGTACATTCAGGCGGTCCGCGAGCGCCTCTCGCCTGAGACCGAAACCGACGCGGACGAACTCGGCGCGATCCTCCCAGGCGATCCGCAGGGCAAGCTGCTCATTCCAAAATCCTACTGGAACCTTTGCTCGGCGATGTACGCTTATCTGTACGCGAGCCTTGCACACCTTGGTGTTGAAGTGGCAGGTGAATCCCAGTTAGTGGGGTATCCGTCTCAATTCCCCAGCGTTTCCATGGTGAACATGAAAACCGGTCAGCCCAATGCCCGGTTCTGGACGCTCAAGCTGCTGCACGATAACTTCGGTCCGGGCAACCAGCTTGTGGAAAGTCGCGCCAGCATCCCCTACGTCTATGTGCAAGGCTTCGTCACCAGGGATGGAAAACACAAGGTTCTTCTGGCGAACGAGCGGGACCGAGACTTCTCAATGACCATCCCTGGCGCGCGAGGCGGTACGGAAGAATACGTGGATCAAACCACGGGCGAGCAGCCGCCGGCGTCAGATCAGCTCTCGACCGACAAATTCACCCTGCGCGGTTTCGGCGTTGCGGTCGTCACCTTGCCGCAATAGGAAAATAGCGCTCGGGCCGCTGCTTGCTGCGCCCTCTGCCGGGCGCGCTGTGTAACCCGTTTATTTTTCGCATCGCTCCCGGCTGGTTTATAGCACTGAGGAGGGACTTCTTTGCGCATTACTGCAATCCAGGTCCACACGATTCCGATGAATTCGTCGTGGTTGAGCGAAGGGCTGGTGGCCAACCCGATGTCCATTTACCCCGCCTATCACGATAAACGCTCAAGCTGGTTTGGACCGATGACCTCCGCGATTGTGGAGATCCAGACCGATTCTGGCCATTGCGGCTATGGCGTTGTCGGAGGAGGAAAGGGGAACCTCGCTGCACCCATCCTCGACGGCCAATTCAGAAGCCTGCTGATCGGACAGAATCCGTTTAATATCGAGCTTCTCTGGGAGCAGATGTTCCGCGCCTCGCAGTTCTACGGACGCAAGGGCATGGTGGTTGAAGTGATCAGCGGCATCGATCTGGCCCTGTGGGACCTTGCTGGCAAGGCTTTAGGGCAGCCTGTTTACAACTTGGCAGGCGGGAAGACCAAAGAGAAGATTCCTGTCTACGTTACCGGAAATCTCACGGAACGCTACTTGAGCGGGGGTTTCCGCCACGTCAAGCTCGCCGTGCCTTACGGTCCGGCGGATGGCGCTGAGGGGTTGCGCAAGAACGTTGCTCTGGTGGAGAAGACGCGCCGGTTACTGGGCCCGGACGGCGACATCATGTTGGACTGCTACATGGCGCTGGATGTGCCTTACGCGATCCAGCCCGCGCGCGCGGTCGCGCCCTACGACGTGCTTTGGATGGATGAGCCTGTGCCGCCCGATCATCCGGATGCTTATCGCCGCATTAAGGACGCAGCGCCCGACATGCTGATCACCGGGGGCGAGCACGAATTCACGCGCTATGGTTTCCGCGACCTGATCGAAAAGAAAGCCGTGGATATCCTGCAGCCGGATATTTATCGCGCCGGCGGGCTCTCCGAACTGAAGAAGATCGCGGCGATGGCCGGCGCGTACAACCTCCCGGTGATTCCGCACGGAGTGAGCGCGCCAACCTATCATTTCGTTATTTCCACCTCGAACGCTCCGCGAGCCGAGTTTGTCGATATTTTTGCGCAGGGCGGCCGGCCGCTGCTTAAGGGCGAGCCCCAGCCTCAAAACGGCGTGGTCGACCTGACGGACGCGCCCGGTTTCGGGTACGATCTTGACCCCGAGATTCTTTCCGGGCCCTTTCCTGCCGCACTCATCTGGTAACCGACCGTAAGGAGGGTTCTTTACGGTCCTCCCGCATGAGCGCCGCACGTGCGCTCCCCTACGGTTCTGGACGAGCATTTAAGAAAAAGGCTCACGCGACGAGGTCAAGCACAATCGCCTTCCAATGCCTGTTCCTTGCTCCCAATCCTGCCCGCCATCATAAACCGCATTAGAGGATCGTCTCAGCGGCGGTGCGGGCGGGGCAGAATGGGCCAGGCCCGACTGTTCCGCAACTAAATTGATCCCTTTCCTATTTGACATCCGACTATTCAAATAGTATATGTAGAAGTCCGAGGTGTAATTATGGGAGAAGAGAGATCGGAGTTCCTCAAGGGAACGCTGGACATGCTGATCCTGAAGATCACGGCGCTCGGGCCGCTTCATGGCTACGGGATCGCGCAACGGATTCAGCAGATTTCGCGTGACTTCTTCCAGCTTCAACAAGGTTCGCTTTATCCGGCCCTCCATCGCCTGGATGATCGAGGCTGGCTGAAGGCAGAGTGGAAGGTGACAGAGACAGGGCGTGAAGGGAAGTTCTACTCGCTCACCCGCAAAGGGCGCAAGCAATAGCAGAACGAGCTTGAGAACCGGAAGAAGCTGACGGGAGCGGTCGCGCTGATCCTTCAAACGGCGGAGTAGCCCCGAACTAACAGGGCGGGAGCATGCAATGCGCTCGTATCAGAGATTTCTTCGGAAAGCGCGAACTGAAAGACAACTCGATGCCGAGCTCCGGTTTCATCTGGAGCAGCAGATCGCAGATTACGTTGCGGCTGGTATAGCTCCCGACGAGGCGCGACGACGCGCGCGGCTGGAATTTGGAGGACTTGACCAGGTGAAAGAAGAATGCCGGGACGTGGGCGCGGCGCGATTTATTGAAACTCTAATCCAAGATGTTCGTTACGGCTTGCGCCAGCTCCGCCGCAATCCCGGCTTCACCGCCGTCGCCGTCATCACGCTCGCGCTTGGCATCGGCGCGAACACCGCAATCTTCAGCGTCGTTTACGGTGTGCTGCTCAGGCCCTTGCCATATCCCGACTCCGACAGAATAGCCATGGTCTATGCTCGTTTTTCTCCGCAGGATGTGGAGCATGGAACCATGTCCATTGCAGACTATCTGGATTTGAGAGCGCAGGATCATGCATTTCAAGACCTGGCGCTTTTTTCAAACAGCAGTCGGCGGTTCGATATTTCGGGCTCCGGCAGTCTGCCTGAGCAAGTTTCGGGCATGGTTGTGACTTCGGGCTTCTTCGACATATTGGGCGAACACCCGCTCCTTGGACGTGTGCTGCGCTCGGGCGAAGACAGCCCGACGAGCACACCGGTAGCGATCCGGAGCGAGTCCCTTTGGCGCCGTCGTTTCCGCGCACAGCCTGACGTCATCGGCCAAGCCTTGAAGGTAGGTAACCGCGAGTACACCATTATTGGTGTAATGCCCGCGACCTTCCGCTTTTGGCCGAACACTGAAATCTGGATGAACCTTCAGATCAAACCTCCGGCGCGCCGAGGTCCTTTTCCGTTTATCGCGATGGGACGGCTGAAGTCCGGCGTAAGCTTCCGGCTAGCGCAAGCGGAAACAAACACCAACGGCCACAGCATCGAAGAAGAGTACCCGAAGACCTACTCTCATATGAGCTTCCCGGTTGTACCCCTGAAGCAGGCCGTTGTAGGGAACGTGCGTCGCGCGTTGCTACTGATGTTTGGCGCCGTGGTGTTCGTATTGTTGATCGCCGCCGTCAATGTTGCCAACTTGCATTTCGCCCGGTCGAGTGCGCGCGGGCGCGAGATGTCACTACGGACGGCTCTGGGAGCGGATCGGCGCCGGATTGTTCGTCAATTGCTGACCGAGAGCATGCTTCTATCGCTGCTCGGCGGGATCGCCGGATTGGTTATGGCCTACAAAGGGATCGCGTTGCTAAGGACCTGGAATCCCGGAAACCTTCCACGAATTGAGGATGTCCGCCTCGATCCCGCGGTTCTCATCTTCACGGGCGTGATCTCGCTGCTGTCCGGGATTCTGTTCGGCTTGGCGCCCGCACTCCAGAGTTCCCGAATCGATCTGAACGCGTCGCTTAAGCAAGGGGTACGAGGGTTTACGGGAAACATTTTGCGGCAACGGACCCAAGCCGCCTTCGTGATTTCCGAGATCGCGCTTTCACTCATGCTATTGATCGGCGCTGGGCTGCTGTTGCGGAGCTTTACGCTGCTATATGAAACGAGCCCCGGCTTCGAAGGCCCACCGCAGAACATCCTCACCATGCAGGTATCGCTCAGCAATTGGAATTATTCTGCGCCAAGCTTTCGGCCGGCTCTCGCTCGGTATTCCCGCCTACTCGACCACATAGGCCACATCCCTGGCGTCAGATGGGTTGCTCTTTCCACAAGTCGGCCTCCCGATCGGCGGTGGGACTGGGACACCTTCCAGATCAAAGGGCAACCGTGGACCCAAGAGGAGTACCCGGCGGCGACGTGTCCTCAAGTAACCCCGCATTATTTTCGAACTCTCGGTATCCCTTTGATCAGAGGTCGCTACTTCGATGAACGGGATACGCCGGATTCACCGCCGGTGGTCATTATCAGTGAGACCTTGGCGCGGCGCTACTTTGGAAACCAGGATCCAATCGGTAAAGAATTAAAGCAAAGCGGTCCTGACCTTCACAATCGATGGATGAAGATCGTCGGCGTGGTAAGAGATGTGAAGTATCAGGGGCTCAATGGCGAGCCCAAGCCGGTTTATTACGAGCCGTATTCGCAAGCATTCGGAACAGTGACTATGCGTCTGATGGTGCGTACGTCCGTTCCTGCGCAAAGCATGGGAGCAACCGTGCGCCGCTCGATACAGCACTTTGACAGCACTATCGCCGTGCAGCGGGTCAAGACGATGAAACAAGTTCTCTCGGAATCGGTTTCCGAGCCTCGCTTTCGAACGGTGCTGTTAGCGATATTCGCGGGCGTGGCGTTAGTGCTGGCAGCGATTGGGATATATGGAGTCATCAGCTACTCGGTGGCCCAGCGAACACACGAGATTGGCATCCGTATGGCGCTCGGCGCCAAGAGAAGTGATGTAGTGCGGGTAGTGCTCGGCCAAGGAATGACTCTTGCGGCGATCGGGCTGGGTATCGGAATCACGGCGGCGTTAGGTGTGAGCCGCTTTCTGGCGAGCCAGCTCTACGGCATCAGTCCCACTGACCTATTTACGTTTGTAGCCGTTTCGCTCGTGCTGAGCGGCGTAGCGCTGCTCGCTTGCTACATTCCAGCCCGGCGCGCGGCGAAAGTCGACCCCGCGGTGGCGCTGCGGCATGAGTGATGTGTCAGCTCCTGTTGGCGTGGGGCGTGGTGTAGGCGTGCCGTTCAGAAAAGGGGCGAGTCCCGCAAGAAACAAGACTGAATGGGAGTAAAACATGCGCTGGTACCAGCGGCTACTTCGGAGAGAGCGAACCGAAAGGCAACTCGATGCCGAGCTCCGGTTTCACCTGGAGCAGCAAATTGCCGATCACGTTGCAACCGGCATGACGCCCGAAGAAGCGCGACGCCGGGCGCGATTGGAATTTGGAGGGCTTGACCAGGTGAAAGAAAAATGCCAGGACGTGGGTGCTGGACGGTTCCTTGAAACGCTGATCCAGGACTTGCGCTACGGCCTTCGCCAGTTGCGGCGCAATCCGGGTTTCACCGCGATGGCTGTGCTTACGCTGGCGCTTGGCATAGGTGCAACCGCGGCAATCTTCACTGTATTCAACACGGTTTTGCTTCAGTCTCTGCCCTATCCTGAATCCTGCCGAATCGTACAAATTCCCCGGCGCCAGTGCGACGGCTGTGGCGCTTCAGCCTCTGTACCCATGTTCGTCTATTGGAAGGAGAACAACCCTGGTTTTGAGGACTTGACGGCTTACGAAGTCGGCGCCAGCGTCAATCTGAACGGCGGAGACAAGCCGGAGCTGGTGGACGCCATAAGAGCGTCGCGAAACTACTTTCGACTGTTCGGCGCCAATGTGGTCCTCGGACGAACCTTCACGACCGCCGAGGACTGACCTGGTGGTCCCCGAGTGTTGGTGGTGAGCTACGGCCTGTGGCAGCGGCGGTTTGGCGGCGATCCATCGATACTCGGAAAAGCAATCAGGTTGGAAGGCGCCCCTTGCACCGTAATCGGTGTGCTCTCACCTGGATTCAAGCCTTATCCCGCTGCTGATGTCTGGATACCCTTACAGGCTGACCCGAGCAGCACCAATTAGGCGCACACGCTGATCGTCGATCGCCGGCTTCCCCCCAAAGTAACGCTCGCGCAGGCAAACTCCTGGATGGCTGTCATTGGCAAGCGGTACGTTCAAACCCATCCGGAACAGATCGGACACGACGACAAGCTCAAGGTAACAACACTGCAGCAACAGATCACGGGCAACATCAGACCTGCGTTGCTGATCCTGCTGGGGGCGGTCGGGCTGGTGTTACTGATCGCCTGCGCGAACGTAGCCAATCTGCTGCTCGCGCGTGGCACAGGACGACAAAAGGAGATTGCAGTTCGCACAGCCGTGGGCGCCGGCCGTGGGCGCATTGTTCGGCAGCTACTTACGGAAAGCCTGCTGCTGGCTCTCGCCGGCGGAGCCCTGGGTTTGGTATTCGGCTCATTGGGAGTGCGTGCGCTGATGGCGCTCGCTCCGGTCTATGTGCCGCGCGTCCAGGAAATCACGGCCAATCCGGCGTTCGATCCTCGGACGGCGGGGTTTGCGGGACTGCTCGTGGTCATCACGGTGGTTCTGTTCGGACTTTTCCCCGCGCTTCAGATCTCGCACCCGGACCTCAACTCGTCCCTCAAGGAATCCAGTGGACGAACCGGCGCTGGCCCAGCGCATAGCCGCACCCGCAGCATTCTGGTGGCGTCGGAGATGGCCATGGCGGTCGTTCTTCTGTCCGGGGCCGCGCTGCTGATCCGCAGCTTTGTAGCGTTGCACACCCAGAGCCTGGGATTCGATCCCCATAATATTTTGACCATGGAGGTTTCGCTCGCAGGGCCGAGCTATTCCAAATCAAGTGAAGTCGACCGCCTCACCGGGCAAACGGTCGAACGTATCGAGCACGTTCCAGGCGTAGAATCCGCGGCCGTGACAAGTGCGATGCCACTCACGGGGGGCGGCATGGACATGATCTTTAACATTCCTGGACGGCCGCCGGCCAAAGGTCAGAAATTTACCGGGGACGTCCAGTGGCGAATTGTCTCGCCGGAGTATTTTAAGGTCCTGCGGATTCCGCTACTTTCCGGCAGGCTTTTGCAACAAGGCGAGCCTGGCCGAACGGTAGTCATCAATCAAGCCATGGCTCATGAGTTTTGGCCGAAGATGAATCCGATCGGACGCAGCATTCTGATCGGCGCTGGTCTGGGTCCGGCGTTTGAGGAAGGCGCTGCCGTTGTTGTAGGTGTCGTGGGTGACGTGCGCCTCCAGCTCGGAAACGAGCCGGTGCCGGTCATGTACCAGATACCGCGACAGGTTCCCGATGGCGCTATGGCGCTGATGGACGGTGTTGAGCACAGCGACATCGTGGTGCGCACCAAGCCGGGCGTAGCTCCCATGAGTGTCAGTCGCGGGGTTCAGCGACTGCTGATGGCGGGAAATGGGTTAGGGGCGACGAAAGTGCGGACCATGAGTCAGGTAAGCCTGGATTCCACCGCCCGGCGAAACTTCCGTCTGATTCTGCTTGGGCTGTTTGCGGCCGTCGCCCTGCTGCTCGCGGCGGTAGGACTTTATGGCGTGATTGCGTACTCCGTTTCCCAGCGGAGCCACGAAATTGGCATCCGCATGGCGCTCGGCGCGCAGAAGCGTGACGTGCTCCGCCTCGTGGTGGGTCAAGGAATGATCCTCGCGCTCTCGGGCGTCGGCATTGGAATAGCCGGCGCTTTCGGTCTGATGCGCTTGCTGTCCAGTTTGCTCTATGGCGTGAAGCCAAGCGACCCGATAACATTCACCGCGGTTTCCCTTCTTCTCACCGGTGTCGCGCTGCTCGCCTGCTATATCCCCGCTCGGCGGGCGGCGAAAGTCGACCCGACGGTGGCGCTTCGCCACGAATAATCTGCCGCTTCCGCCCACCGCAGTGTAGGCGGGTGGTTTAGAAACAGGATGAGCGGCACCAAAAAAATAGCTCTGGGAGCAGATGATGCGCTGGTATCGACGACTATTTCGGAGAGCGCGAGCTGAAAAGCAACTCGATGCCGAGCTCCGGTTTCATCTGGAAAAGCAGATCGCCGATTACGTCGCCACCGGAATGACGCCGGAAGGAGCGCGCCGCCGCGGCGGCTGGAATTTGGCGGGCTTGACCAGGTGAAAGAAGAATGCAGGGATGTAGGCACGGCACGGTTCCTTGAAACTCTGATCCAGGACGTTCGTTACGGCCTGCGCCAGTTGCGCCGCGTCGGAATATCTTAGTCGCTGGCGGGCAGCATTCACGTATCGTCCCGGTATGGTCCTCCTTGGAGGTGCAGTAATTGCATGGGTCGCCATCAAGTATTTGCAATTCGTCCGCCATGTCAGCGAAAGCCTCGCCTCGCGTCATGGGGCATCTTCGGTCATTGTGGTTGTGGTAATACTGGGTTGCTTGGCGGCGCTTCCATCTTAACAATGATGCGCCCGGCGGGACGAGATTCGCGCTGGCGGTTGTTGCCGCTCAATCGCAGAGAGCACGTTTTCAAGGACGCATTCCAATATGTTTGTCAGCTTGGTTTCGTTCTGCTGGCATGTGCCGTAGTCGTTACTGCGCGGATTTGTGAGCAGGACGTCAATGCGGGGATATGGCTCGTTTGGGTGGCGCTGGCTACGGTTTTTTGGGCCAGCTTCGTGCGCAGTATTTATCGAAGCCTTGGCCCTACCGCAGGCGTTCTGCTGGCGGCCGCGTGCGCCAGTGCATTCGCGGCGGTCGCGTCCAGCACGGCCGTGAGTCGGACCGCTGCTCTCGTGAGCTCTCTCCCAGAAAGATGGCAGCCGAAATTCTGGAGCCTGGTCGCGGCGACGGTGGCTTCGACGCTAGTCGCCCTTGCCGCGGCCGAGGCACTGCGTCGTTTGAGTCCCGCTCTTCGTGCAAGACGCGGTCTCACATTACGGTTTGGTCGTATCGACCATAGACGTTGGTTGACCATCTGGTTGAAACATGAGTGGAACTGTTGGTCGGGGTGCCTCTATCCTTATGTCGCCATCCTGATCAGCGCACCCTTCCTCTATTACCTTTGTCTCAATCGCCATCCCTCTCTAATCGCTTCCTTTATTGGCAGCAGTTTTGTTCTGCTGATCGATGGAGTTCCGCTCACGAACATCTTGGGACGGGAGCGCACCGCTGGGATGGATCGGCTCTCGACAATGCCAATACGTGGAAGTTATATTCTCGATATTCAAAACTCCGGAATCCTATTAACAACCGGGAGCATTTACCTGGCCGTGGCGCTGCTTATTGCGGCGCGTTTCGGAATAAGAGCCGGTTTAGGTAACGGACTAATGGGCATCGGCATTATTTTGGGACAGCTAACGCTAGGAGGATTAGCAAGCACTCTTTGGGCGCGACATATCCGCCCGTACGGGGCGGGAGGCGGAGGATCTCTCACCCTTGCGTTTTCTCTTCTGCTTGTATGGGGGATGCCCACGATACTCGGCGTCCTTTTTGCCGAGGGGCAGGTGGCGCTAAGATCACTCATGCTGCTGTCCGCGTGCTATGCGATTGCGTATTGGTTGTGTCGCCCGCGCGCGGGGCGCTTGCTGGAAACCAAATTGTGGAGTGTTCGAGCGCGAATACGGAGAGAAGAATTCTGAGTTCGAACACTGGCAGTCAAATAGGTAGGTTCGTAGTTGATGAATGCAACGTGCGAAACGGCAGAGCGGGGATGCCGCTCTGCCCTCGCGCTCATTCCGTCCCGGTTTTTTCACCGCGCTTCTGTTTGGTCCTGATGGGTTTCGATTGCTCGCTCGCGGCGGCCTTGATCGCTTCCACGTCGAGGCCTCAGCGGGCGGCAGTCTCAAGCAGCGTGTCCGGTCTAGCGCCGTCGCCGTAATAACAATACCGCGCGCGATCGCGGTGATGAGAACTGCTTCGCCACGTCGTATTGCAGTCCGTGAAAGAGTTGCGTGTGATGAGCCGGGAGTCATCGAGCTCAAGACTTCGATCCCACGGAGCCTCGTGGGAAGCCGTACGTAGCTGAAATTCAGTGCCGCTGCCTTACACTGGTCGTGCAATCCATCCACACTTCGATTCCGGGGATGTTGGCGCTCGTGCCGAAGGTGCTGACCCGCCCCTGAACGCGCTTGGGATCAAGCACCAGATATTCTCGAGAAACGGAACGGCAGACGTCACAATTCAAATTATCCGCCCGCTCGTGGCCGCACTTCATCCGCCACTTTGCGACTTGCCGAAATCCGACGCCCCGGACCTTGGGTGGCTCCGCTTGCACGACCGGAGCGACCAGGGCCACCGCCGGCGGCGGTGAGGATACTGGCGCAGTTTTCGCTTCCTCAATCGCGTGTTCCAGGATCAGGGCCGCCGTATTATGGTCGCCTTCGGCTTCCCGCCGGGCAGCTTCATGCAGCGCCTCTTCTTCCAGTTTCCGCCTCTCGGCCACCGCCTCCTTCAGTCTGCGCTGGCATTCTTCTTCCTCCAGCCGCCGCCGCAGTTCCTCGGCCTGCTTTCGCAGCCGCTCTTCCTCCCGTCGCCGTTCCTCCTCAGAGAAAATTCTAGCTGACAATAACGCTCTTCGCTGATGGCTCTTAGTTTTATTTAATTGAGAAGATAAGCCGGCAGAAATAGGGACCGTCGGGAAGAGACGCGACAGAACAAGGGCGAATAGTCGCCAACGATTTAGCTGTGCCCAAAATAGCCGAGCGCCAGGCACGTTGCCGGGAAACGGCCAAACCGGACAAGCAGTCAAACGACTCGGTGGCCGGAAGTAGAGGCGCGTCTGATCGGGGAAGTCAGCGACCCAGGGCGTCGACCTCGGACACAGGGTGACCGGCGAGCTGCGCACCGTCCGCACAAAGAATCTGGCATAGCGAGACCGGTTGCGTATTGGTAGGTGTTCGGGGACAGCGCGGCGGGCGTCAGCGAAAACTTGACCCCAGCGAAATCCGGCGCTTGCGCGCGCGGCTGGGCCACGGCGAGCCCAAGGCAATCGTGGCCAAGAAGTTCGGAATATCCGTTCGCACCCTGGATCGATACTTGGCACGGTGATCCTCGTAGGGTTCAGCCGAACCGAAATCGCCACGGCGGACGCATAAGCCGACTGCCTTTTCGTAAGCGTACGGTGTTCGTGGTCTGGCCGGTGATGAGATCACTGGGCATTCTGCAAGTGACCGCTTCGACCGGTGTCCATTTGGAGATAGCTGTAGAACTCCGGACAAGCAAGACCGCTGCGCACTGACCTCCGCTGAGCCCTCGCGGTGGAAAAAAGACGAATTGAGGTCAATTAGCCCATTCGGAAGCCTCTCTCGATTTCTTCAAGAGTCTTCCCTCGCGTCTCCGGAAAACAAAGATAAACAAAGAGCAGATGTCGGAATAGCACACCTGTGCTGGCGAGACCCCCCTCAGGGAGTTCAAATCCCTCCGAATTACGACTCGTCTTGCGGGGGTGCGGCACCCGGAGCGCTGCCCCACTTCGTGTTGGGCTCCGGCCCCATCGTCAGGACCAGCGTGGCGCCCTTGACTACATCAGTGTGATAGATCCAGGGTTTGTTCAAGAGTTTGCCGTTCAGCGTGGCAGACTGGATATACACATTTTTCGGTGAATTATTCCTGGCCTCGATCACGAACTGCGGCCCCGGATAATACTTCTTGTCGAGGTGAACGACAATCCGGCTGAACAACGGGCTGCCGATTTCATAAATCGGCTTCTCGGAGCAGCCACCATCCATTTCGAATAGGCCCATCGCCATAAGCACGAAATAGGATCCCATTTGGCCCTGGTCCTCGTCGCCCACGTACCCGGTGGGCTCGGCGGAGTAAGAATGTTCCATGACCTCCCGGGTCCATTTCTGAGTCAGCCATGGCACTCCGGCAAAATTGAACAGCCACGGCGCCTGCATGTTGGGCTGGTTGCCTACGTTGACATAGTTGTTCGACGCAAAATCCGGTCGCGAATCCTCAAACCCTTGGTTGAGGCGCCGGACGAACTCATCCTTCCCCATTAGTCGGATCAGCCCTTGCATGTGGTGGGGAACCCACCAGGCGTATTGCCACGCCGTGCCCTCCGTGTAATCCTTGCGATCGAAGGGAGAAAAATCCTCCAGCCAGTTGCCGTCGCGATGTTTTGGCCGGAAATAACCCACCGACGGGTCCCACACATTGCGGTAATTCTGAGCTCGCCTCGAAAAGTATCGGTAATCGTCCATCTTGCCCAACGCCTTGGCCATCTGCGCAGCGCACCAGTCGTCGTAAGCGTATTCGAGCGTCAGCGAGACCTGCCCGTCTTCCGCCGGCACGTAGCCGAGATCGCGATAGGGCGGAAGGTCCGCCATGCCGACCCACCCGTCAATCCATCGTCCCGAGTGGACGTACTTGTAATACGCCCTTCCGGGAGTCGTCTGTACATGCTTTATGGCCGCGAAGGCCTTCTCCCCATCGAAGTTGCGGATGCCCTTCTGCCACGCGCCGACCAGCAGGGCAATCTCATGCTCGGCCACCATGACGCCGCTGTAGCGAAGGCCCGCCGGGCCTCTGGCCAGCCAGCCGCCGTCTTCATTGAGCTGGAGCTCCGACTTTACCCATTGGCTCAAGATCTCCGGCGTCACCAGCCCCCAGAGCTGATTCAGATTCCAGAAGGTGTTCCAGAAAGCATCGCAGCCCAGCATCGGCGATTCGGGGCTCTCGAGTTGCCGGATGCGGCCCCTGGGGTCCACGTATTTGCCGTTCACGTCGCTGAAGATGGTTCTCGCCACAAAGGAGCGGTACAAGTGGGTATAAAACTTTGTTCGGTCGCTTTCCGAACCGCCTTCCACCTCGATCTTCTTCAACAGATTGTTCCAAGTGCCGCGGGCATTTTTGCGGACCGCGTCGAAGTCCCACCCGAAGTGGTTCATTTCCGTGTCCAGATTCAGCCGCGCCTCCTCGATGCTCACGTACGAAATCCCGGTCTTGACCTGAATCACCTCGCCGTCTGTTGTGTGATAGCTGGCAAAGGCGCCCACGTCGCCTTGGCCGGTAATCTCTTTGGTGCCGTGAGTAATATTTGTCCCCACCCAGCCGCCCATGGAATCAAAAGGCTTGCTGAAGCGGATAACGAAATGCAGCTTGTACTTTTGAAAGGTGTAGATTTCGTTGTTGGTCTGTTCAGATTCTCCCTCGATCTCCGTGTCGCTCACGAGACGGATAACCGCATTCTGAACGGCCAAGTCATATTCGCCTGGCACGTCGAGTACGAAAAGGATGCGAGCCTGATCGGCCTTTGGAAAGGTGTAGCGCTGGAAACCCGCGCGCGTGGTGGCGGTCAGTTCGGCGCGGATTTTGTAGTCATCCAGCGTCACCGCATAATACCCGGGCGAAGCGCTCTCGGTCTCGTGCCGGAAGTGGGAACGGAAGCTTTCCGGTGAGCCGGACTCGGGTCCCTGAACCACCTTGAGCGGGCCTGCAGTGGGCATCGTCAAGAGGCCGCCCATCGTCCACGAGTGAATGTGGCTGAAGCCCAGAATGGTGGGGATCTTGTAGTCGTAGCCCGCGCGCCGGACGCCGGGCCGGTTGTCCGGGCTGCGGCGGTTGTCCGGGCTGAGCTTAACCATGCCAAAGGGCATCGCCGCGCCGGGGAAGAGCATCCACCGCGGCCCTGGACCGGTGGTTCCGATGAATGGATTGACATCATCAGCCGCCTGGCGGCCTATGCCGATTGCGCTGGCGCGCAGAGGGTCGCTTGGCGGGACTGGTTTTGCCATGGCGCTACCGCAAATGGCCAAGCCTGTCCCCAACGCACCGGCGCTAGCTTGCTTGACAAACTCTCGTCGGTTGATTTCTTGAGCCGTGATAAGAGTTCCTCCTCTCTTGGCGGCATTCAGCCCATATGCTTCCAAGCGTATACTTCGTAACCGCTGTTTGCGCCCGCAACGCTTCCCGAGCCGTCGCTCCAGCTCAAACGCAGTGCTCCAATGCCGGAGCCTAGCGTGAAAGGCAGCGAGCCATCGCCGTACACACGCGCCGTAATGCGGCGTATTTCCGGCCCGCCCGCGAACAAGCCGACGTCCGTCCAGGGAAAAACGCTACCGCTTTTGACGTAAACCGGAATTCGGTCAGTGGACGCGGGCACAAAGAGCTCTGTGCCGCCCTGCCTGGGCTCGCCGGTCCAGAAGTCGTGCCACGCGCCCTGCGGCATCACCACCTTGCGCCCCGGCTCTCCGGCAAACAGCGGCGCAACCATCACGCGGTCGCCAACCATGTATTGATCGTCAACATTCTGCAGGCGCTGTTCCCTGGGCGCATCGAGCACCAGCGCGCGGAACGGCGGCGTGCCGTCCTCCGCATAGCGTTCAAAGGCCGCCTTGAGATAAGGTATAAGCTGCATTCTCCAACCTATGATCTCGCGGCACCGGGCCTGCAGCTGTTGCCACTCGGGAAGAAGTTGGCCGGCATTGTTCTTCTGTCGGTCAAACTGCTTCCATGGCGGATTTTTGATGAACCAACAGTCGACCTGGGCCAGCGGCGAGAAGACTACACTCTGCAGCCGGCGAATGAGATCTTCCTCGCTTACCGCCTGGCGTACCTCAGGGCACCACAGCAGCCCGCTGAAACCGGAGTTCACCAAAGCGCGAATATACTCGCGGTGGTCGTAAAGATCGCTGTAGAGCACAAACGGATAAGGCGCGGCCAGCGCGCCGCTGGAGCGCACTAGGCAATAAGTGGGCTGGCGCCGCTTGCGATATTCGTCCCAGATCGTTCGCTGGTAGAGCTGGCCGAACACAGAGTGCATCTGCTCGCCATCGATTCCTGACGGGAAGGAGCTGCACTCGGGAAACGACCACCCGCCCGTGTAATCGGAGTTGTCGCACTCGTCGAGTTTGAATCCGCTGATGCCCTTGTCGACGAAGTGACTGCCGTGATAAGCGCCGAAGAGTTCGCGCGCCGGCGCCCCGGCGAAATCCGGAACCAGCCCGCCCCACACGCCATAATTGCCCGAGCATGGCTCTAGCGCAGGAAAGAGCGGTGATGCGGGATTCGTGAACGCATGCTCCCAGAGATTGACCTTGTAGTGCATCTCGCCTGCGGAATGCAAGAAGCCTTCCGGGTTCGGGAAACGGCCCTTGTCCCAAACGAACGTGCAGGAATAAGAGTGCGACTGCCAGCCGGGTTCCAGGCCGATCACGTCGCACGGGATGCTGCTGGCGCGAAGCTCGCGGGCCAGCGCCAGAGCCGCCTGCTGGTCGGCGTGCGCGTCAAGTCGATACCAGAATCCCAAGCCCCATTCCGGCGGCTTCGCGCCACCGCCGGAAAACGCGTTGTACCGCTTTACCGCGTCCAGCATGGTTGGCCCCGCGAAGAGATAAACGTCCACGCCCGCAGCGTGGGGCACATCCGCCGTGACCAGGCCCGATTCCTCCCTTTGAAAGGTGTGCGTGTCGTTGGGAGCGAGGCTTGCTTGCGCAGCCGGAGCCAACGGACGCGTGGGCCTGGGACGCGCATCGCCAAAATAGAAGTTCGCGTAGCGCGCCGTGTCCACTAGGATGCCGATGCCTTGCGTGGTGACATAGAACGGAACCGGCGCGTTGGAATCGCCGGTGTCCATCTTCGGATCAGCGTTCACTCGTGCGACTTTCTTCTTTCCGCGCTGTGCAAACGAGAGGAACTGGAGGCCCAACCCATAAATCTGCTCGCGGGGCTGCAGGGGTAACTGCACCACATAGCTACGATCGATCCGCAGACCCGTGATGGCCGGCAGCGGGGCGGCATCCACGCGGGGAAGTTTCTCCAGGGCCGCCAAATCCGGTCCGATCATGCGGCTCGAAACGGGCGTAAAGCGTTCCGGCGTACCCAAAGTCACCCGCCATACGCCTGGATGCACATTCATCCACGAAGCCGCGCCGGCTGCGTCTGACGGCCTGGAAGCTTCCGCGCCCAACAGGCGTGAAAGCCCGGCAGCGGCCCCCGTTGCGGCAATACCCTTAGCAAGCGTTCGCCGCGTGATTTTGATTTCTGAGCGCAGTTGGTCTCTTCTCAAATTCACCTGCTGTTTCGGGGGAAATCCCAGAATACGACTAGGGGACATGTGTGCTTCGTTCGGCGCGTCTGTGCGCGAACGAAGCACATTCCAGGAACGCCTTGATCTTAAGAAGGTGCGTGGGGCACATGGACACGCCGTTTGCGCGTGCGGCGCGCGAGGGACCGGTTTCGTCAGCAGGCTCCAATTCCAGATCCGTAGTTAGCGGCAAGTGAGACGACGAATTGCCTACATGAATCCTGGTTGTTCCCGCCTGGAGTACAAATCTCCGGGCCTTCTCGTTCCAATACCAGAAAGCCTGCTCCGTTATGGAGAACTCAAAGACTACTCTCTGCTGTTCGCCGGGCTTCAATTCCACACACCGGAAACTGGCCAACTGCTTAAAGGGTCTCTTGGCCGGCGAGAGCGGCGGAGTAATGTAAAGCTGAACAATTTCCGTTCCAGCGCGTTTGCCCGCGCCGGTGACCTGCACGGAAACGTTTACCTTTATGGAAAAGCGGCACAGCAGAAATTCAGTGACTCCCCGCCTGCAGCTTCCGGATCATGATGTCCCGGAACCAGATCTTTACCCCCGGCTCCCCCTTCGGCTCCGTCCCCTGCAGCGAGATATGCCCCGAGTGGTACTTGCTATATCCGGGCATCCGCGCGAACTTCGTTCCCGCAATCAGCTTCTTCCAACGCCTGTCCCATAGCTGCGTCTCGATCACCTTGTGCCCGTTTTGGAAGAGCTGCAGGCGCCCGTGGTCCTGGATAATCTCAAACGGGTTCCACTCCCCCGCCGGCTTCACCCACTCCACCTTGTCCGAGATCATGTCGAAGATGTCCCCGGAGCGCTCCATCAGGATGCGGCTGTCTGGAACCGTGCAGGCCAGGTCCGCGATCTGCATCTCCACGCCTGTGTCGTACGTATTGTGATACTCGGGAGACTCGTGCACGTCGAACATCACTCCGCTGTCGATGCACGGCCGCGCCTTCCACTCCAGCTTCAGATCGAAATTCGAGTACTCCCCGTCCGTTACCAGGTCCGCATAATCTGCCCGCGGATCCTGGTTTGTCTTCTTCAGTTGGATCGCCCCGTCCACCACCGACCAGTCGCTGCCCGTGCCCTTCTCAAGGTACGAGTGCCACCCCTGCAGGTCCTGCCCGTTGAATAGCAACTGCCATCCCTCCTGCTGCTCCTGAGGCGTGAGCGTATTCGGCGCCTGTGCCTGAGCCATCCCGCAGGCCAGAACGCAGCCCGCCGCCACCATCCACAACTTCCCCTTGATCATCCTCATCTCCCTGTAGCAAAAGTAGGGGTTCCACCGGCAATGAAACAGAAACGCACGCTAAACTCAATACTGTTCACATAATCAACTTTTTGCCTTTTGTGCAATAAGTGCAAGCGTCTGTCAGTCTGAGCGAAGCGACGAATCTGCTTTTCCCACGGATGAACAAGCAGATCCTTCGCTGCGCTCAGGATGACAGGCAAACGGGTTGCGATAGAAAGTCGCGCTAAGCTTAAATGAACATGTTGACGCTAAGCTCTAACTGCATTTGTCACCGCGCCAGGCCATAACTCATCTCGTCTTCGCCGAACGCGAAATCTGTGATATAAACTTTGAAGATTATCACTAGGATTAAATAAACGCCATGCCCATGAAGAACCCGCCCCATCCCAGAGACTTCATTCGGACGGGGATTATCGAGCCTGCCGGCCTCTCAGTGACGGCGGGAGCGGTAGCACTGGGGGTTTCCCGGCCCGCACTGTCCAGCCTGCTTAACGGCAAGGCCGACCTCTCCGGGAACATGGCCCTGCGCATTGAAAAGGCGTTCGGCGTGAGGATGGACGCGCTCATGCGGATGCAAGCCTCCTACGACATTGTCCAAACTCGCAAGCGCGAAAAGCAAATTCACGTTCTACCCACTCGCCAACTCGATAGCACCCATGTATGAAGATATCGATGCATCTGAGGAGAAAAAATGCCCGAAAAGGTGACCCGCAATCGACTGCGAGATTTTCTCCGGGTTCTTTCTGAACTTGGAGGTGCGACTGGGAACAGAAAGCTGCGAACAAAACTAGGGTGGGAAGAGGACTTCTATTGGAGAGTTCAAGGCCAGCTTATCGAAAAGGGCCAAATTACGGCCGGTAGGGGCTTCGGCGGATCGGTAAAGCTTACACGGTCTCTTGCCTTCGAGAGAGACGGCGCCTCCAGCGAAACCTTAAGTCAAGATGCACCCTCTGGAGCGCCTAGCGGTGCAGAGTGCCAAAACGAACGCGAGTTATATCCGCGCTTGAAAGCCGTAATCGAAACCAAGTGGATCCAAAGATTCGGATTCGACGAATTCAAGGTTGATGAAACGCATACGAGAGGGAAGAAAGAAACGGGTGGCACGTATACCCGACCGGATATAACTGCTGTAGGGATACGGCGGTACGTATACCTTTCCAAAACTCTTGAGGTAATCACCTTCGAGGTCAAAGCGTCTTGGGATATCAACGTGCTTGGCGTACTCGAGGCGATCGCCCACCGAGAGGCCGCCAACAGATCCTATGTTATATACGCGGCGTCGAGGCAAACTTTCGAGGAGTCGAAAGAAGACGACCGCATCGTTGAATTGGCGCAAAAGCATGGCGTCGGAATCATTCTCGCTAACAAGGTAGACTCTGTTGAAGATTGGGAGATCCTGCTCGACTCTCTCCGGCACGATCCAGATCCAGCGAGGCTGGACAGATTCCTTGGCGACTTACCGAGCGAGGAGATGAAGAAGCAACTGTCAAAGTGGAGATAGTAAACGTACAGTGGGTTAGGCTCTCGGGGCGTTGCCACTGCCTAACGGTCGAGAGGATAGTCGATGGCACTGCGCGCATGCAAGGAGTGACGTCAAAAGAGCATGTTCGGTGCAAAGTACTCTCAACCGCACGAGACCGCTGGCCAGGAGCGTAATGAGCCGCGCTGGCCTCCCGGTAAAATGGAAAAGGAGCGTGGGGTGAAAAGACACTCTGTTTTTTATTTGGTTCTGGTTTTCATCGGCTGTAGCTGTGTTACAGTCGCAAAAGGAAAGCATAAGACCAAGCCTGTCGAAGCTCCTGCCATCCCTCCCTCGGTCGCAAAAATCTACGTCGCAGGTTATGGCCCTGCCGCGACGCAAGTGCGAACAGACCTGATAAATATATTTAAGGAACATGGAGTCCACTCATGTTTTGAGCCCGTTAGTCCAGAGCCAAAGGCGGATGCATCGTTAGAAATAGGAGAATCAACAGGTCAAGGATTTAGGAATGAGGTACATATTTGGGCTGGGGCTACCCTGGTTGACAAGGCTGGGGTCGTACTGTGGTCTGGTACATTTGAAATTTATTTTAACAATGTTACTTTTGGCCGTGACACCTTGGGCGACGGAGACCTACTGGGCGATTTGTGGAAAGCAGCAGGTTGCTCAAATCCCGGAACGAGAAATTCGAAAAACTAACCTTGCCGGACGGCAAGTTTCGACCGGAGCGGGTAGTGCAGAGTCTCTGCTTTTGAGACTCTGCGGCTTGTACGCGGGAGTGGCGAAAAACCGTCCCATTTATCCCATTTGTCTCAAAAGTTTCAAAGTGGTCTGATATGCTCGATAGGGTCTGGCGTTTATCCTTGGGGTCGGTTCTGTGCGATTCGCAAAGATTAGAAGATGAGAAAAATGGCAGGAAGGAATGCGCGCTCAACACAAAATTCACGGAACGAAGCCTAGCAAGCCTTTAGAATCAACGTTTCTAATTTTTTGGGACTCGGGTAGGGGGCTGGGCTTCAGCCATGCAGTCGAACCCCTCACTCGCCCTCATACCTCGGGCACCCTCTCCCCGCAAGCGGGGCGAGGGGAGTTATCAAGTTCTTTTTCCCTCGCCCCGAAGGAGAGAGGGCGGCGAGACCTTCGGCTTCGCTCAGGATGAACTGCGCGAGCCGGGTGAGGGGCTTAAGGACGGAATTGAAACGCCGCCTCCCTGGAATAATGGACACAAAATTCGCGGAACGAAGCCCATTGAGTCTTTATGGCCTTTAGAATCAACGTTTCTAAAATTCGGGAGCGGCTGCTCAGGTCGTAAATCGTCTCATTTGTCTCAAAAGTCTCAATAGGAGATGATCGGCTGGCTGGCGCAGAGTTGAACCTGGACAGGCAAAAGGACTATGGCAGCCCCATTGAGCTATGAGCGGGCGCGGAGACGCCAGGCGATCTACAGCAGCTCGATCACGACGCGCCGTCCGACCATCGCCGCCGCCTGCTGAAGGCTTGAGAGCGCGATGTCATTTTCGGATCAAGGAGGCGGTCAGCCGGTGTCGTTCTGTCCAGAAATCCGCCCAAAGATCTCTGTATCGGTCGAGCCGTCGGAAAATGGTCTTCAAGTTGAAGCGTTCCGGCCGGAAGCCCTTTTTAAGCTCACTTGCTAAAATGGGCATGGAAACGGGCGCCTTGGGAAACGCCCTTACCGCATAGGGCGCGGCCAGCGGGCGGCCTGGCGCGTTCTGATAAGCGTCGATCATGACCGTGCCAGGCGGTCATGTACAAATAATGGTGCAGGCATCGAAGGGCCGGAGAGTGACAAGTGTGTCGGGATCGCACTCTATGACGTACAGGCTATGTCGTCTCACCATTAGCAGGTGCTTTGGCTACGGTTACCGTGTGGCTGCCGGGATTACCCACGGACAGTGCGCGTAATCAATGATCTGCTGAATCTGTTGCCCGACTACGTTGAAGCGAACAGCGGAGTGCGGCGTCCAGGTGTCCGCGCCACGTTTCAGAATCAGCACTACCGGTTCGCCTTCCACATCGCCCAGTTGGAGCCGCCAGGGCATGGACCACCGCTCGTAGTTGGTAAAGTAAGGCGCATCCGCCAGTCTGCCGGCAAACGCATCAGCCACGTTGAGGCGGGCATCGGCGCTAATCAGCTCACGCACACCGTTCCAGTCGCGCCGGTTGAAGCGATCAACATAGAGCTGCATAATTCTCGTCAGTTCGGGGTCCGCGTTGCGAGAGGACTTTCGCGCGGGAGGCGCAGACGCGAGTTTAGCTCTGCCCCGGCTCAGCGCAGCCTTCACGCCTCCCACAGTGGAACCGGCCAGTTCCGCGATTTCTTCCAGCGAGTAGTCGAAGACATCCTTCAGGAGTACACAAGCACGCTCCTTTGGCGGCAGCGTCGAGACAATGTCGGGGAGAGCGATGGCCCCGGAAGACAACTCAGGCGGCGTTGCGAAAACGGGAACGAGGGCGGCGAGAGGGTCGGATTCCGGGGTCAGAGCGATTCTCCTTTTAATGCATAATAACTTCCTTTGTTCTGCACTATCGTAGACACTCAAGCAAACAAAATTGACTTTGCAAAATGAAAAGTTTTGCTTGACACTTTGCATTTTGAAAAGTATCCTGGAAACTGCCTTGGTTCTGGTTCCCGCGGAGCGTTAGAAGGGGTTAGATGCACATCATCACCGAGAAACACCTGAACCGGGCGATGGAACAGTACCCGGATGCCGCAAGGGAAATTGCGGCCTGGCGCAAGATCGTGAAGGGCGGACGGTGGCGGAACTTCGTGGAAGTCCGGCAGGTCTTCAAGGATGCTGACGCGGTGAAGGGACACGTGATCTTCAATATCCGGCAGGACCGCTACCGCTTGGTCACGATCATTCACTACTCGCGGGAGAAGGATGGCCGGCTCACAGAGGGGCACGTCTACATCCGATCCTTCCTGACGCATAAAGAGTACGACGATCCCGCGAATTGGGATAAGGGAGTTCGACAATGAGCATGGCACTGGCGAATCCGGCTGCGATGATTAAGCAAGGAGCGCCTCACATTATCCACTCGGATGAGGAACTAGCGGAGTACACCAAGGTGCTCTTCGGCCTCACGGGGAAGTCTGACCCAACACCCGAAGAGGAAGAGGCGATTGAGCTTCTGACGCTTCTGATTGAACGTTACGAAAGCGAGCGTTACCCCGTGCCAGATGCGGACGCGGTCGACGTGCTGAAATTTCTGCTCGCTCAGAACGGACTGTCGCAGCGAGACATCGCGGCCGAGCTTGGCAGCGAGAGCACGGTATCACTAGTTCTTTCCGGTAAGCGCCGGTTGAACCGGAGCCACATCGAGCGACTGAGTCGGCGTTTTCACGTGTCGCCGTCCTTGTTCTTCGGGGATATGTTGCAAAGATTGAAGAGACGACGAGGAGCAGTTTCGAAGGTACGGGGGTTGTTCGGTCAGGCGGCGAAGCCGAGTACCCGATCGACGAAGTGATTCTGCGCTCGGATGTCCCCCGTCTTCACCCACCGGACTTGGTCCTTCTCAATCTTGCGCATCACCTCGTCACCTTGAATCGTTCTCCACGCAGAACCGAACTGCCGGAAATACTGCTTGGCACAGATCTTTTTCTTATGGCGCGGTGATCTTGCTCCAGGATGTTGTTTAGGTACTGAACTGGCCGATGACGGCAACGCGACCGCAGGACGCCTTCTTCCTTGGACTCGGAAATGGCCGCCGGATAACATTGGGCTTTGTCAGTGTTGATCACCCGCGGCTGCGGATGGGCAGGGTCAGCCAGGGCCTTGGCAAGCAACACTTTGGCCGCATCGGCGGAGCGAAGCGGTGACAGGAAGAAGTCGATTGTAGCTCCCGTAGAGTCGATCGCTCGATACAGGTAGGTTAAATTCCAACATAAGTACGTAAAGTTCCATAGGATTTCGAGGAACCCATAGTATATAAAGG
>JBOGJY010000218.1:0-16287 GCA_050745325.1 Terriglobia bacterium | reverse complement strand
CGCGGGTGGCGCAGACATCGTCTTGTGATGTCTGCGATGCGAAGGACTACGGCGTCCGGTCCATCGATAATGCGGTGGTGTCATTCAGGAAATAAAATCTCCAACTTGACCAGGGCCAGTCTCCCGGCTCCCGGACGAGGCCGCGTTTCACCGGGTTATTGTGCATGTAATTCAGTTTCTCATCCCGTTTCCTGGGGCTCCAGACATTCATGTCATAGAAACGCCTTTGCCAGACCCGGTAGTGAGCCTCATCATGAACCGTAGGCGGTAAGGTGACGCGGGCCAGCATACGCTGGCACCAGGGTGCGTGCGCGGGTGGCGCACACATCCCTGCCTTTGGGATGTGTGCGAACCACGAACCTGATTGCCAGCGCAGCGAATGACAGCTAAAGCACGGGCTGGCACGAAGGTCCCAGGACTGCGATTCTTACCTCCCCATCCGCACTGCTTGAGTCACTGTACTCCTTACCCGCCGCGCCGCTCTACTACCATTACTTTGAACCCGGTGGGCGATGGACCGGATCAGGAGTGGTGAGTCGATGGAGGATCTCATCCACCGCCTCGAAGATTACCGGTTCGACAAACCTCAACCGCAATATTATGCCGTGACCGTTTCAGGTATTTCCCCTCCTGGCGTTCCTGGACGCATCATGCGCGAATGCCGACGACTTGGTGAATCCGCCGGACATGGATTTGCTTCTCACGCTTGCAGGTCTGGGCGATGTCGTATGAGGCTTGCATCCGCATGAGCGTGTCCATTTTCACGTCAAAAGCCTAGATAGCGATTTTCAGGGCGATTTCACGGTAGGGCGCTACCGGCGCCTTGGCCGTGCGGTGCGCTGCTCCCTGTACCTCACGAAATCGAACCAGCCCGTGCTTTTTCAGAATCTTCAAGTCGGTCTGTATGGTCTTCAGGTTGCGCCCTGTCATTTTGGCCAACTCGTATACAGACCCTGGCCGCGACTCTCGAATGACTCTAAGGAGGGCCAGCCGCTCTGGGGTGAGGAAGTGCCGCGCAGCTTCGATGCTGGTGAAATAAGCGCCCCTCCGCGGCGTAACCTTGCGTCCCCCCTGGACAGCCTTGAAAGTATCGCTGAAGCCGGAAAGCATTTTCTCAAGCGGCCGGATCTCAATTGTTAGCGTCTCTTTCATCGTTTTCCGCCTTTCACCCGCTGAACGCTACGCCGGAAATCCTCGATTAATAGGTCTACGTTTTGGAAGTCGTAAGGTTCTTCGACTGTCCCCAAATGCCGGTGGTGTCCTTTTGGATGATGGTTGTCATAGAGCACCGCTGGTGACTTCTCCCCGCATCGCACAAATGCCAGCCGGTAACCGACCCCCTCCTGATACCTGCCGCTGACCGGCACTCTCCAAATCTTCGCTTCGAAGAGATTTCCTTCCTCGTCGGTAGCCTTCTCGTGAAAAAGGAGTTTTCCACTAACCCGCTTTCGCCTATGGTCTCCCATACCGTATGTTAGCACAAATCCCGGTCAAAACCGTCAACAACATTTCCAGAGAGTGGCGACTTTTTTTCCGTTTCGAGGAACGGGACCCTTCGCCCACAAGCTTCGCCGCATAACCGCTTCGGCCTTCGCTTCTTTCTCGTTGTTGGCAATGTACTACGCCGTTTCGAGTGGGCCCTTGTTTTTCAGGTACGCGGCGACGCCTGTGGCACGGAAGGTGTGGTTCCCGATCTTCGCCTTTACACACGATCACAAACCCACGGTCAGGACTGCTCTGACCGTGGCTACCATCTTCATGCGTGGATGCTGGCAAGCTGCTGAATCCGCCGGACACGGATTTGTTTCGCGCGCTTGCGGGTTTGGGTGATGTCGTATGAGGATTGCATCCGCATGAGCGTGTCCATCTTCACGCCGAAGGCTTTTTCAATGCGCAGCGCCATATCCCCGGAGAGGCCGGCCTTGCCGTTCAGCAGGCTGGACAGTGCGGGCCGGGAAACCTGAAGCGCTACCGCGGCCGCCGTTATCGAGAGACCGGCAGGCTCGATAATCTCTGTCCGAATGAAATCGCCGGGGTGGGGCGGATTCTTCATGGGCATGGCGTTTGCTCCTTCTATGTGGGAGACCTTGAGCTACGGAACCTGATGTGAATGAGCCAAGTTTCTTTGCGTCAGCGGTTCTTGCTCCACGAAGGGGAGCAAGAGACCTGCGCGACCCGCTAAGCCCCTTGACAAACGAAATCGCTTACGAGAGACTTACCACATCGTCATCATCTATTACTGGTTAAACGAACAGATTTTTGGGCGCCGCAGCGACTGGAAGCTTCTGTGGATTTTTCCGGGCCATGGCATCGCGCGGCCGGCCCACCACCGAGCATCGCGCTCGTCTCCGAGGGGTGATGTATATGGACATGGGCCCGTGGAATTCAGATCTGACCCTGGCGCTGATCCTCTTTTTGCCGCTTGTACCCGCTTACATTCTTTTTAAAACATTGCCGGGCGAAGCGTTTGTGAACGGCCCGCTGAAAGGTTTCGACATCAACTTGTCGGGGGCCTTTGCCGGCTATTTCGCTCTGGTCCTTCTTTTGTTTTCCACCATGCCGCTGTGGAAGCCAAAAGAAAAACCACAACAGGATTGGACCGTGACAGGGACGATCCAATACGATGGGGGAAATGCGGAAGATCTCAGCAGCCAAACCAGAATCCTGTTGATCCCGCCGGAGTACTCTGAAAAACGCGACGGAAGCTTCGTCGTGAACTTCAAACTTCCGCTTGGAATCCAAAAAAGCGATCTCCCCAATCTCGCTATCGATGTTCCAGGCTACCAACTCGTACAAATACCGCTCAGCGGCGATCCCTTACCGTACCAGAAAGACCAATACCCGCTTTCAATACGACAGGAGCACATCCAGGTGACGCCCGTCATCAATCTCCATCGTGAACAGGCGCCACCACAGGCTGCGGCGGCGCCGGCCTATAACGCAAACCAGAGCGAGGCGGCCAAGAAAGTCCAAGGAGTTGCGCAGTGACCGGACCGGCACGGGAAAAAACGCTGATCAGATTAGCCGTCGTGGCGTTCCTTCTTCTCTTGTGCAGCACGGGCGCGGCGCTGCCAAGCCAAGCCGGAACGGTCCGCGGCCGGCTCTTCCGCGTCGCCTATGGGAGGCAGTATCCTGCGCCTTACGTTGCGGTCACGATCGTTAACCCACAGATGGGCCGGTCTAGCCCCGCCTATACGGACACATCTGGAATGTATTATCTCTTCAACGTGCCGCCTGGGGTATATCAGCTCGAGATATGGTGGTCACGCGACCCAAACCAGGCGCCGTACCGGTACAACATCAGCGTGAATGCAAACCCTTATACCGACATAGCGCCCATCCAGATTCCATAGTCCCCCCTGGCAGCGAGCCCCCTTACTTTTTCCACCACCATGCTTTGATCGAGTATCAGTTCCCCGCGTGCGTGCCGCGTCTTGAGGATGGCGCTTTGCTCCCCCTATCCCTTTCGTGTAACGTGGGAGTGAAAAAATGCCTGAGCAAGCTCCAGCACCCGGCAAACAAGAGACAATCATCGCGCGCCATCCCGCCGGCGCATACTTTGCGCTCACTTATGCGATTTCCTGGTTGGGCGCGCTTGCTGTGGCGGCGCCCAGGCTCCTCCGCGGCGAGTCTCTGACCAAGGTGGATGGCCTCATCATGTTCCCGGTGATGCTTCTCGGGCCAAGCATTGCCGGAATCGTACTGACAAGAGTCGTGGACGGCAGAAGCGGGCTCCGCGACCTCTTCGCCCGCATGAGGCGCGCGCGCATCCCGGTGCGCTGGTATGCCGCGCTTCTGATTCCACCCAGCCTCATTGTGACCACTCTCTGGTGTTTGAAGACGTTTCTGTCCCCGATTTTTACGCCGAACACTTTTCTGATCGGAATCTCATTTGGGATTCTGGCGGGGTTTCTGGAGGAAATCGGCTGGACGGGTTACGCTCTTCCGAAGATGCAGTCGCCCCGGAACGTGTTGGGCCCAGCCATCATGCTCGGGCTGCTATGGAGCGCTTGGCACATACCCGTCATTGACTATCTGGGGACGGCAACCCCTCACGGCGCGTACTGGCTTCACTTCTTTCTCGCGTTTGCGGCGGCCATGACCGCGATGAGAGTGCTCATCTCCTGGGTCTACGTCAACACCGGCAGTGTGTTGTTGGCCCAACTCCTGCACGCCGTCTCCACCGGCTCGCTCGTCGCATTTAGCCCCACGGCGGCAAGCCCCGCGCAGGAAGCGATGTGGTATGGAGTCTACGCCGTCACGTTGTGGATTGCGGTTGGCATCGTCGTTGCAGTCTACGGCAAACAACTACGGCGGCGGGCTCTGGCCGCCGCTACAACAGACTCGGATTTAGGAGTCGACCCGGCCATGAAGACATCCTATAACCTGATTGCGGGCCAAAGCGTGGAACGGCTTGCGGCGCTGAGCGATGGCATCTTTGCCGTTGCCATGACGCTGCTGGTGCTCGACCTGCGCGTGCCGGTGGATCAGGCCATTCATGGCGAGCATGACCTTTGGCGGGCACTGGCCGCGCTTGCGCCGCGGCTCGTCATGTACCTGATGAGTTTTTTGATGCTGGGAATCATCTGGGTGGGCCAGCAGACCCAACTCAACCACCTTGCCCGCAGCGACCGCCATCTGACCTGGATTCACCTCGCATTTCTGTTTGCGGTCACGATCACACCGTTTTCGACCATGCTGCTGGCCTCATATCCGCGCTTCCGCATCGCGCTGCTCGCCTATTGGTTCAACATTTTCATTCTTGGCTTCGTGCTTTATTGCAGTTGGGGATATGCGATCCGAAGGAACCTGGTGAAGAACGATTTGCCTACGGAGGCCCCTGCGGCCATTTGCCGGCGGATTGAGATTGCTCAATTGCTCTATGCGTTCGGCGCTTTGCTCTGCGTGGTCAGCACCTATTGGAGCATCGGGTTCATCGTTCTCGTGCAGCTAAACTACGCGGTTGCGCCCCGGAACTGGCGCCGGTTGTGAATAAGCCTGGGCGCGATCGCCTGGTTTCGGCTGTTGCTTCGCAGCGAACCAAGCGCAAAAGGTTTCTAATAAATCTCTGCAAAAATTTTACAAAAAATTATCAAAAAAATTGACACTTTATATTCACGCCGTTATACTGGCTGGTAATTCAGTGGCGCAACAACCTCTATCGAAATTCTGCCGTTGGTTCGAAAGTGTTCGGAAACTCTTGACAGCAGACGCCGTAGCAACCTAAGATACCACGATTGACCTTTTGCTTTGCCAATACTCAGTAAGGCAGTCAACACAGAATCATCACCTTAGGACAATGGGGCAAAGCGGTAGTTCTACTATCCACAAGGCCACCAGGAAGTTGAAGGCATCCGTTGGGTTCCCGCGGGTTGGTTTTCGAGCGCGGTTCTTCGAGCGAGTTCAGGTTCAAAATAATATCTATGGCAAAGAAGCGGGGCGTTTGGGCGCGCTCCTATTTGCAATTTTAGCTAAGGCACTCATATGGCTCAGGTTTTTCATCATGCGGCAAACACAGTTGTAAAGGTGACTTTGATCGGGGTCATCGTCCTGATCGGCGGGTTTGGCATCTTTGGCTGGGAAGTCAACAACAGTTACAACGTTTACCGGCACGAGCCTCTGAGGCAGCCCATTCCTTTCAGCCACAAGCATCATGTCACCGACGACGGAATCGATTGCCGCTACTGCCACACTTCGGTTGAGACCTCCTCTTTTGCCGGAATTCCTCCCACCCACACCTGCATGAGCTGCCATTCGAAGATCTGGGTGAACAGCCCCATGCTGCAGCCGGTCCGGGAAAGCTATCTGACCGACACGTCGATCTCCTGGGTGCGGGTGAATGAGCTGCCTGACTTTGTTTATTTCAACCACAGCATTCATATCGCAAAAGGGATTGGGTGCACCACCTGTCACGGACCCATCGGCGACATGCCGATTACCTACCGCCAGAATACGCTTTACATGCGGTGGTGTATCAATTGCCACAAGCATCCCTACAAGTACATCCGGCCGAAGGCGCAGGTTTTTAGCGTAACGTATAAGCCTCCGGCGGACCAGGATGCGATGGGCAGGAGGCTGGTGGCGGAGTATCACGTCAAGCCTCCGTTGGTGATTACGAGTTGTTATACGTGCCATCGATAACTCAAAGGGTTTTGAGGAATCGGGAGAAATCATGAGTAGCAGTCAAGACAACGGCAAGGGGCAGCTCGACCTTGTCTCCATTCGAACCCGGCTCGAAGACGGCGCGGGAAAGAAGTTCTGGCGCGGTCTGAATGAAGTTGCCGGAATCGAAGACCCCAAGCTCCGGGATGACGAATTTTCGAGTGGCGCCGGGTCGCGGTTTCACATCAACCGCCGCGACGCGATGAAATTGATGGGGGCTTCCGCGGCGCTGGCAGGGCTATCGGCCTGCACCAAGATGCCGAATGAAAGAATTGTCCCTTATGTGAACGCGCCCGAAGGATTTGTTCCTGGCAAATCTTTGATGTATGCCAGCGTCATGCCGTGGGCTGGCGTGGGGCAGGGCGTTCTTGCGTGGAGTTTCATGGGGCGTCCCACGAAGATCGAGGGCAACGATAAGGGCCCCAGCGGCATGGGTAAGGCCAACATTTTCATGCAGGCCTCTGTGCTCGATCTTTATGACCCTGACCGTTCTCAGGTGCTGATTCAGAATGGTAATGTGGGAAGCTGGAGCGATTTTCTGGTTAAGTCGGACGAGTTGCGCGCCGCGTATCTGCGTAACAAGGGCGCGGGGCTCCGCATTCTCACCGGAACGGTGACTTCGCCATCCCTTGGCGATCAATTGCACGACCTCCTCACGCAGTTTCCGCAGGCCCAGTGGCATCAATACGAAGCGGTAAGCCGCGATAACGTGCGCGCGGGCTCGCAGATGGCGTTTGGCGAAATTGTCGAGACCCTCTATCGATTCGATCAGGCGGAGAGGGTTGTTTCGCTTGATTCGGATTTCCTTTTCGCCATCCCTGCGAGCGTCCGGTACGCCGTGGATTTTGCCAGCAAGCGGCGCGTGACCGGCCCGGACTCGACGATGAACCGCCTTTACGTGGTCGAGGGCGCCCCAACCATGACGGGTGTTCAGGCCGACCACCGGCTTCGCCTGCGTCCGAGCCAGATAGAAGCGTTTGCCCGGATGCTGGCTGCGGCGCTCGGCGTGAAGGCGCAGGGTCTGGGGGAGCCTTCTATTCCCGGCCTTCCGGCAAACTGGGTTCCGGCGTTGGTGAGTGACCTCAAAGCGCATCAGGGGTCGAGCATTGTCATTGCCGGTGATTCACAGCCGCCGGTGGTGCACGCTCTTGCTCACGCCATGAACGCGGCGCTCGGCAACGTGGGCAAGACGGTGGTCTACACCGAATCGATTGAGGTCAGCCCCGTCAATCAGACCGAATCACTAAAACAGCTTGTCTCCGATATGGAGGCGGGCAAAGTTCAAACGCTTTTGATTCTTGGCGGCAACCCGGTTTATACGGCGCCAGCCGACGTTCCTTTTGCAGACCAGCTTTCCAAAGTGCAAGACCGGATTTATCTGGGGCTATATGAGGACGAGACCTCGGCGCTGTGCAATTGGCACGTGCCGGCGACCCATTATCTTGAATCCTGGGGCGACCTTCGAGCTTACGATGGGACCGTATGCACCATGCAGCCGCTGATTGCTCCTCTCTATGACGGGAAGTCCGCGTCTGAATTGTTGACGCTTTTTCAAGGCAAGCCGGGGAGCACCGGGCACACCATCATTCACGATTACTGGATGGGCCAGCAGGGTAAAACGGGCCAGCAAAAGAAGCCGGCTGCCGTGCCGTTCGAGGTCGAGTGGCAGACGTGGCTGGAGAAGGGAATTATCGACGGGACGGCGTTTGCGCCCAAGCAAGTGGCTCTGAAAGCAAGTTTGGATGCGGGCAGCGCAGACACGGCCGCCGCCGATTCCGGCCTGGAAATCGTCTTCACGCCAGATCCAAGCATTTGGGACGGGAGCTACACCAATAACGGCTGGCTGCAGGAACTGCCTAAGCCGCTCGGCAAACTGACTTGGGACAACGCCGTGATGGTAAGCCCCGCGACCGCGGAGCTTTTGAACCGTTCGGCCAAGACGGTGAAAATCAAGGGGCCAGGGCTGGGCACGGGCATTGGCGGGAAGTGGTTCAACCCGGGCCCCACGCAGGGAAATGAGAACGAGGTGGTGGAGCTCAGTTTTCAGGGGCGAAAGGTCATTGGCCCACTTCTGATCGTGCCCGGCCAGGCGGATGGCTGTGTGGTTGTGACGCTGGGCTACGGACGCGAGCGGGCAGGCAGGATCGGAACCGGAACGGGTTTCAACGCCTATGCGATTCGCACCTCCGGGAATCCGTGGTTTGGCGCGGGTCTTGAAGTGGCAAAGACGGGGATGTATTACAACTTGGTGGTCACCCAGCACCACCACTTGATTGGCCAGGGTAGCAAAGAGAAGGAAGAAGAAAGCGTCAGCGCTTTCCGGCGCGACCTGGTGCGAATCTCCACGATCGGCGAGTACCGCCAGAATCCGGATTTTGCCAAAGACCCACCCGATATGACGACGGACGCGCAGAGCTTGTATCCTACGCTGCCTTCTCCCTTCGACTTTAAAAAGGGCCCGCAATGGGGCATGTCGATTGATCTCTCCGCCTGCATCGGGTGCAACGCCTGCGTCATTGCCTGCCAGTCGGAAAACAACATCGCCGTGGTGGGCAAGGACCAAGTGAGCCGCGGGCGCGAAATGCACTGGATTCGCGTCGACACGTATTATCGCGGCGGAATGGATTCGCCCGAGATTTACAACGAAACGGTCACTTGTATGCAGTGCGAAAACGCGCCTTGCGAGTATGTATGCCCGGTGGGCGCGACGATGACCGGCCCTGAAGGCATCAACGAGATGATCTATAACCGCTGCGTGGGCACGCGGTATTGTTCGAACAACTGTCCGTACAAGGTGAGGCGCTTCAATTTCTATCTCTTCTCTGACTGGAATTCTCCGAGCCTTTATCCTCTCCGCAACCCGAGGGTTACGGTGCGGAGCCGTGGCGTGATGGAGAAGTGCACCTACTGCATCCAGCGCATCCGGGCTCACGAAATCGACGCCGAAGAGAAGAACCGGAAGCTTGTGGACGGTGAAATTCTTACGGCCTGTCAGCAAACGTGCCCGGCGGATGCCATTGTTTTCGGCGACATTCTCGACCCGGAGAGCAAAGTTTCGAAGCTGCGAGCGCAATCGCGGAAATATGGATTGCTTGAGGAATTGAACACACGGCCACGGACGACGTATCTGGCTAAGCTGTGGAACCCGAACCCCGAAATCAAAGCGTAAAGGGAGTAGCAGGATGGATCCCGTAGATCCCGTGACAGAGGAAAAGCCGGCATTTATTTCGCCCGGCGACCCGTTCCTTGCGCCAGGGCATAGTTATGCCTCGGTCACCGACCGCATCACGCGCGTCGTTTTAGGCAAAACCCGGAAGGGCTGGTGGATTGGCTTCGCCATCGCCTTTTTCCTGGTCCTGGTGCTGAATTACGGGATCACCATACTATTTGCCATCGGCGTGGGCGAGTTCGGCATCAATGTCCCGGTGGCGTGGGCTTTTGCCATCACCAACTTTGTCTGGTGGATTGGAATCGGGCACGCGGGCACGCTGATTTCGGCATTCCTTCTGTTGATGCGGCAGAAATGGCGCACCTCCATCAACCGGTTCGCCGAAGCAATGACCATTTTCGCTGTGGCCTGCGCGGGGATGTTTCCGCTAGTCCACATGGGCCGGCCGTGGCTGTTCTTCTGGCTGTTCCCATATCCCGACACGATGGGCGTGTGGCCGCAGTTCAGAAGCCCGCTGGTGTGGGACGTGTTTGCGGTCTCGACCTATTTTACCGTTTCGCTGCTCTTCTGGTACGTGGGATTGATGCCCGACTTCGCCACGCTCCGCGACAAAGCCAAAGCAAAGTTTGCCAAGGTGACTTATGGCGTTCTCTCGATGGGCTGGCGCGGATCGGCGATGCATTGGAAGCGGTACGAGGTTTGCTCGCTATTACTGGCTGGCTTGGCGACGCCGCTCGTTGTTTCGGTCCACACGGTAGTAAGTTTTGACTTTACCATCGCCATTGTTCCCGGCTGGCACAGCACGATTTTTCCTCCCTACTTTGTAGCGGGCGCGATCTATTCCGGCTTCGCTATGGTCATTATGCTGGCGATCCCGCTGCGAAGCTGGTTCCACCTGGAGGATTTCATCACCATCCGCCACCTGAACAATATGGGCAAGCTGCTGCTGGCGACGGGGATGATCGTGGCTTACAGCTACGTCATGGAGGCCTTTTTCTCCTTCTACAGCGCGGACAAATTTGAGCGGTACATGATGATTGACCGCATGACCGGGCGTTATGGAATCGTTTTCTGGATCCTCGCCTCGTGCAATATCTTCATCCCCATGACGCTGCTGTGGTGGCACAAAGTCCGCACGAGCACTGTCTTGCTCTTCTTTGTGGCAACGGTCGCGCAAATCGGCATGTGGCTTGAACGCTTTGTGATCATTGTGCAAAGCCTGCACCGCGATTTTATGCCGTCGGCGTGGGGAATGTTTTATCCAACACCGACTGACTGGGAAATCTTATTCGGCTCGCTCGGCTTGTTCTTTGCCCTTTTCTACCTTTTTGCCCGGCTGCTTCCCTCCATCTCGATTTTCGAGATGCGGGATCTGGTCCACAGAACAGCGGAAGAGGCTGGCGTGATTGCGAAGGTGGAGTGATGATTGGAGTCTGCAAATTATAGTGGCGCTATCTCCAGCGCCGCAAGACGCCGGTGAGGGCGCCGGAGCTACAGAAGAAAAGAATGTTAGACCTACGGCGCGAACAGTGCGCTGTGGCTACGCGGCGGTAAGATTATGGCGAAACGACCTATTTACGGCGTGATGGCCGAGTTCGACAACACGAAAGACTTGCTGGAGGCAGCCCACCACGCGCGTGAGGCGGGCTATAAGCAGATGGATGCTTATTCGCCGTTTCCGGTGGAGGGTCTATCGGAGGCGGTCGGGTTTCCCCACACCAACCTTCCGGCGATTGTCCTCGCGGGCGGGTTGATCGGGATGGTCGGAGGATTTTTCCTGCAATATTACCCGAACGCGATGGGCTTCCCTTTGGATATCGGCGGTAAGCCATTTGATAGCTGGCCGTCGTTTATTCCCATAACTTACGAGTTGACGATTTTGTGCGCGGCGGTCGCGTGCGTGGTGGGCATGATCTGGCTCAACGGACTGCCAACTCCCTATCACCCCGTATTTAACGTTCCGCGGTTTGAGCTGGCCAGCCAGGACCGTTTCTTCCTCTGTATCAAGTCGAAAGACCCCAAATTCAGTATTGAGGAAGCCAGACGCTTTCTGGAGGACCAGCACCCGCGAGAAGTAAACGTAGTCCCGGTTTGATGACGGATGGAGATGAGGCACAGGTGATGAGAGGGAAACGGGTCACAAACAATCGCGATGAGGGCCAATCTCGCCAGAAGGTCTTGCTTCCGGCGCAGGCGAGGCAGCGCCTCCCGGGTTTCCCCCCATCGATGCCCGTGTTTTGGCGGACGCTCATTATGGGTCTCGCCATCCTTTCGCTGGTCTTTGTGAGTGGGTGCCGGCTGGATATGCACATTGATCCGCGCTACGACCCCCTCTCACCAAGCACAATTTTCCCTGACGGGCGCTCGGAACGGCCTATGGTTCCCGGAACGGTAGCGCGGGGGCAGTTGCGGACGGACGAATTGCTCTTCACGGGAAGGATTAACGGCCAGCCCGCCAATGTGTTTCCGTTTCCGATTACGAAGGCGGATCTCGATCGCGGGCAGCAGCGGTATGACATTTATTGCACGCCCTGCCACGACTTCACGGGCAGCGGCGAAGGGATGATTGTGCGGCGCGGATTTCCCGCTCCTCCCTCTTATCACACGGCGAAATTGATGAACGCTCCCGTAGGCCACTTCTTCGACGTGATGACCAACGGCTACGGCACCATGTTCAGTTATGCAGACCGTGTTTCGGTGAAGGACCGCTGGCGGATCGCGGCATACATCCGCGCCTTGCAGCTTAGCCAGGATGCGACGGTGAATGACGTCCCGGCGAGTGAACGCCTTAAGCTTATGATGGACAAAGGAAAATGACCTCGAATTCCCCTGAATCGTATAGCATAGGCCCGACCAGCCTCCAGCGCACTTCGCTTGTGGTGGGCATCGTCTGCCTGGCCATCTGCATTATCGAACTGTTCTCAAACCCGACGCAGTTCTACCGGTCTTATCTCTTCGGCGAAGTTTTCTGGCTGGGGATCGCGCTCAGTTGCATGGGCATCCTGATGCTTCACCATCTCGTTAGCGGCCGTTGGGGGTTCGTGCTGCGGCGCTCGCTTGAAGCCTCGGCGAAAACGCTCGGATGGATGGCGATTTTCTTTATTCCCGTCATCATTGGAATGCACAATCTTTATATCTGGTCGCGGCCTGCGGCTGTGGCGGTAGACCCCATTTTGCAGCAAAAGACCTGGTACCTCAATACGCCCGGCTTCATCGTCCGGGCGATTATCTATTTTGCGATTTGGATCACCATGGCGTATCTGCTCACGAAATGGGATTCGAAGCTCGACGAAAGCGGCGATCCAGGGCTGATTACGAAAATGAGGAATCTGAGCGGTCCTGGAATCGCGATCTATGGTTTTACGGTAACTTTCGCCGGATTTGACTGGGTTATGTCCATGGAGCCTCATTTTTTCTCGAGCATTTATGGAATGATGTTCGTGATCACCGAAGCGGTCGGAGGTATGGCCTTTATTATCATCGTGGCCTATTACCTTACGAAGGGCAAGCCGATGTCTGAAATCATCCAAGTGGCGCAATTTCATGATTTTGGCAACTTGCTGTTCGTCTTCACCTTCCTTTGGGCCTATCTTTCATTCGATCAGTTCTTGATTATTTGGTCCGGGAACTTGCAAAATGAAATACCCTGGTACGTTACGCGCATCGAGCACCAGTGGGCTTACGTGGCGCTGGCGCTCGTTATCCTCCATTTCGCCGTGCCTTTCTTCCTGCTCATGCAGCGGTTCATCACCTTCAGGAGGCAGTATTTGGTAAGCGTGGCCTGGCTGCTTTTCGTTATGAGCATTATTGACTTGTTCTGGATTCTTGTTCCGTCATACGAAAAAATAGGTCCCCAGTTCCACTGGTCTGACTGGCTGGCGATTATCGGCTTGGGAGGGATCTTCGTTTCAGCCTTCATGTCCCAGCTCAAGAAACGCCCGTTGGTTCCGCTGCGCGACCCGAACTTTGTAGGAGTGCTCCAGCATGAGTGAAACGAAACCTACGGTTGACGCGGCGCCGATTCACAGCCACGAGCCTCGCGACGCCGATGTTCGCAAGCTCATGTGGTTCGGGGTCGGCTTGCTCGCGCTCATTATCTTTGGTTATGTGGTCACGGAAGTGACATTTAGCTACTACGTGGGCCAGCGCAAGGTTGTCCAGCCCACCGCGTTGTTCTCGAAGGAACAAATGCCTCCGGCGCCCCTGATTCAGGAGCATCCTGGGCAGGAGTTGCAGGGGTATTTGAAGGAGCAGAACCAAATTCTCGACAGTTACGGCTGGGTTGACCGTAAGGCCGGGACTGTCCGGATACCGATCAACCAAGCTATGAATATGTTGCTGCAAAAGGGCTTGCCGGTGCGGACGGGCGCTCCGACTTTATCGCCTTCTTCTCCGCACGAACTGCCGCGAGGCGACTTCGCTCCGCCGCCCGTCGGCGTTAAGGGACCGCAAAACCAGTGAGACCGGCAAAAGAAAACCCGTTTTTTCAGAAATGCAACGGCGAAAGGCAGCCTTCAAGGCCTAGCCGGTTCGTCGTCCTTTGCCGGGATATGGCGCTGATTGGGTTGGTTGTTTTTTGCGGTCTGGGAGCAGGAGCGCAAAAAGCAGGGATGGCGGCGACTACTCATCGCGCTCCGCAGCTTATGCAGGGCGCGGTTCCGGATGCGGGGCGCGGGACGCTGAACTCAAAGCAGGTTCCGGCTCTGCTGCGCGGCGTCGGAATCGATCAGCGGTTGAACCAGCAGGTTCCGCTCGATTTGCCTTTCCGGGACGAGAACGGCAATACGGTGCGGCTGGGCGATTTCTTCGGCCAAAGGCCGGTGGTTTTGTCGTTGGTTTATTTCAACTGCCCGATGCTGTGCACGATGGTTGAAAACAACCTGCTCCAGAGCCTGCGTTTGTTGAAATATGACGTGGGGCAGCAGTATGACGTGCTGACGGTGAGCTTTGACCCGAGTGATACACCGCTGATGGCTGCCAACAAGCGAAGAATCTATGTGGGGCTTTACGGCCGCAAGGGCGCCGCGGAAGGCTGGCATTTTTTGACGGGCGACGAGTCCTCGATCAAGGCTCTCACCGACGCGGTGGGGTTTCACTACAATTACAACCCCCAGACAAAGCAATACGCCCACGCCGTCGGGATCATTGTGCTGACGCCTCAGGGCAAAATCTCGCGCTATTTCTATGGTCTTGAGTATCCGGCCGGAGACCTTCGTCTGGCAATCGATCAAGCGTCGAACGGCAAAATTGGATCTTACGTTGACGCGCTGATTTTATACTGCTGCGAGTACGACGCGAACACGGGAAAGTATGACGTGATTGTAGGCCGCGTTTTGATGATAGGTGGAATTGTGACCATTCTCTGCATCGGAGGCTTGATTCTGGTGATGGTTCGCGGCGGGCGTCATCATCATGCTTCGGCTTAGCGCCAAAGCGCCGGCTGGGCCGGCGGGCTGGGACCGTCAGGGAAGGCATAGTTCCCGCTAAAAAGGCGAGGCGGTAAAGAATTAAGCTTGGGAAACCCAGGCAGGCGCCGGGTGGTTAGATTTTCTGTCGATTCGAGGTGATTCACCATAATGCTGTGCTTGTTCCCGCTCTTTCCAAGAGAAGCTTCCACGATGGCGCCCAGCGTCGACCGGCTGATGCTGTTCACCATCGCGGTCTCGGTGTTTTTCACCGCGCTCATCTTCGTCCTGTTGTTTTACTTCGCGATTAAATACCGCCGGCGGTCCGATGACGAAATCCCGGTGCAGATCCACGGCTCGATCCCGTTCGAAATCATCTGGACGGTCATCCCCATCTTTGTGGTGATTATCTTGTTCGTATGGGGTGTCGACCTCTACGTTCAAAACCAGCGCGCGCCCACCAAGGCGGTGCACGTTTACGTGGTAGGCAAGCAGTGGATGTGGAGGCTTCAGCACCCCGAGGGTCCGCGGGAGATCGACGCGCTACACATTCCGGTGGGCGTTCCCGTAGAGCTCATCATGACCTCGCAGGACGTGATCCACGATTTTTCGGTTCCGGCCTTCCGGGTTAAGATGGATGTTTTGCCGGACCGCTACACAACCCTCTGGTTCACGGCCTCTCAAACGGGAGAGTTCCGTTTCTATTGCGATCAGTACTGTGGCACCTTTCACTCACAAATGCGGGGTTACGTGGACGTGATGAGCCCGCAGGCCTACGGACAGTGGCTGAGCGGGGGCATGAGGCATACGGTTTCAATGGCTGACGCGGGGGCCAAGCTCTATGAAAGTTATGGCTGCGTGACGTGCCACGGCACGGGCAAAGCGCCGCCCTATGTGGGACTGTATGGCTCTACGGTGAGGTTGGAAGGCGGGCAAACGGTGGTGGCGGATGACGCTTACATCCGGCAGTCCATCCTGGAGCCTTCGTCCCAGATCGTGCAAGGATACAAGCCCATCATGCCCACGTTCCAGGGCCAGATTTCGGAAGAACAAATCCTAGAGATTATCGCTTACATCAAGTCTCTGGCGGCCACGCCCGGTCCTCAGGGAGCAGCGCCAATAAAGGAGACGAAGTAATGGGTATAGCAAGCTCCGCAACTCTTCAGCCGCCGGCTGAGGACATTCGCATCCATTACCTCAACGCAAAGTACGGGATCAAATCGTGGCTGCTGACCACAGACCACAAGCGGATCGCGTGGCTTTACTTCCTATCCACCACGTTCTTTTTCATCGTGGGGGGCATCGCAGCCACATTGATGCGGATTAACCTGATTTCGCCGCAGGGCGCCATCGTTGAGCCCGAGACCTACAACAAGCTATTCACCATCCACGGGACCGTGATGATCTTCTTCTTTCTCGCGCCGGCGGTCCCCACCGTGCTCGGCAACTTTCTTATCCCGATGATGATTGGCGCGCGGGACGTGGCCTTTCCCAAGCTGAACCTGCTGAGCTGGTACATCTTTATTACCGCAGGCGCGTTCCTTCTTTACT
>JBOGJY010000217.1:0-1199 GCA_050745325.1 Terriglobia bacterium | reverse complement strand
CCATACGCGTCATCATCGTGTTACCCTCAGAACCTTCGTTATTAAGGGCATGCATTTCCAACGTAAGAAGACCACTAAGGAGCCTCCGCAAAATAACTTGGACAACTCACGGCTTTGATGTTTGCTTTCTTGGGCGGATCGTGTAATTCCATTCACCGTGAAATTTATGGGGCTCAATATTCAGCGAACGCATCTGATCGTCCGTTATTTTGACTTTCAGCGGATACTTGCGCTTGTCGAGCTTGGCTTTGACTTTCAATCCGGTTTGGGTCATGGTCGCGCCGATTAGTTTGACAACGACTTCGTGACTTACCAAGGGCCGTCCCCGCCAGTTCATGCTGACGTGAGAAAAGAGCCGATGTTCAATTCTATTCCATTTACTCGTGCCCGGCGGCAGATGACACACCACCGCCTGCAAGGGCACTTCATCCACGAACGTTTGCAGCTCATACTTCCAAAGCCGTATGCGATATCCATTGCTGCCGCCACTGTCCGCACAAATCAAAAGACGCGGGGCGCGAGCATACTGTTCCTGGCCCATGGACTGCCACCAGCGCCGGATGCTGGCTACCGCGAAACTGGCCGTATCATGATCGCATCCCACATTCACCCACCCTTCGTTGCGGGCCAAATCATAAATGCCATAGGGAATCGCCTTGGGTTCCTCCGGGTCAATAAAATCGTTAATCTTCACCTCCTCCGGACGGCCTCGCGGTCGCCACGAGCGGCCTTTATTGGCATAGCGCCCAATGAGTTCTTTCTTCTTGGTGTCTACGGAGATCACGGGATCGCCCTGCCTCAGGAATCGCCGAACCTGGTGGTTCAGGTAATGAAATTGCTCGTCTCGGTCGGGGTGGTTCGCACCTTCCTCCAACGTCTTCAAGTTGGCTTGCAGGCTGTAACCCATCTCGGCCAGCAACCGGCCTACCGTATCCGGGCTGATCGGATTCCTCTCTTGGGAGAGGATCGCCGCCAGTTGGGAGGTGCTCTGGCACGTCCACAACAACGGCGACATGGGATCTCCCCGCGTGCTCGATTCCACCAACTCCTTCAGCCGTTTCAGAATCCGCGGGTGCTGTTCAACAATGCGCTTCCGGCCACCCCCGGGGACTCTGACCCGATCCCTCGTGGACATCAACCACGGCTGCTTGATTTCCTCCAACGCTCGGTGAATGGTGCCCCGCGCCATTCCCGTTGCC
>JBOGJY010000216.1:0-1625 GCA_050745325.1 Terriglobia bacterium | reverse complement strand
AGAATGAAAATCACAGCCTATAATCAACATGTCTCGGCTCCTTTTCTTCGATGGATTGGCTTTTACTGCTACCACCAATCTAACCCCGGAGTTCAGGAGCCGACGACCTTATGTGATCAGAGTTTTGCGGTTAAAACTCTGCGGCTTTTGGTTTGGGACCGCTGAAAAGCCGCAGAGCTACAAAACAAGTCTGCGCTACAAAACGGCGGCGCCTAAAGATTAGAAAATGGCCGGGAGGAAATAGAAAAACGCACAAAAATTCGCGGAACGAAGCCTAGCGAGTCTTTAGAATCAACGTTTCTAATCTTGGCAGGCTGGCCAAAGGAGTAGGGGGACGAGACTTCCGTCCCGCCCGAGGCGAAGGGCAAGCGTGGCTTGCCTTCAGCAGCGCCTCTGCAATTCCAATAGGGTGGGAGCAAGTTTTCGCGCCCGAGACAGGAGGTTAGGTTTTGCCTGAACTTAGAAAAGACCCGGTAACTGGACGATGGGTGATTATCGCCACCGACCGCGCCAAGCGGCCCTCGGATTTTGTGCGGGATAGGGTGGAAATCCGCGGTACTGGCTTTTGCCCATTTTGTTACAACAACGAATCAAAGACCCCTCCCGAGATACTGGCCTATCGCGGTGATGGCAGCGCGCCGAATACGCCGGGCTGGTCGCTCCGCGTGGTGGCCAATAAATTCCCCGCGCTCCGGATCGAGGGAAGCCTGAACCGCCAGGGTGAGGGCCTCTATGACAAGATGGAGGGAATTGGCGCTCATGAGGTGATTATTGAGACGCCAGACCACAGCAAAACCCTTGGGCAGTTGACTCCCCGCGCGATTGAGGACGTCCTGTGGGCTTTCCGCGACCGGATCATTGACCTGGGGAAAGATAGCCGGTTCAAATACGTTCTGATCTTCAAGAATCACGGGGAGGCGGCAGGAGCATCGCTCGAACACACCCACTCCCAACTAATTGCTCTGCCAGTGGTCCCGAAGAGGGTGGCTGAGGAGCTGGCCGGGGCCGGGGAATACTTCCAGTACAAGGAGCGGTGTATTTTTTGCGACATCATTCAACAGGAAAAGGAGACCGGCATCCGGGTGATCACGGAAAATGAAGCCTTTATTGCAGTCGCTCCATTCGCGCCCCGTTTTCCTTTTGAGATATGGATTGTCCCGAAGGCTCACCAGTCCGCCTATGAGCAGTCGAAGAAGCACGAATATTCTCAGTTTGCGCTGATCCTGAAGGATATGCTGACGCGCCTCGACCGGGTTCTCGAAAACCCGGCTTACAACTACGTAATTCACACCTCGCCGCTCACCGGTGACCATGAGGATTATTACCACTGGCACATGGAAATCATGCCCAAGCTCACCAAGGTGGCCGGCTTTGAGTGGGGCACGGGATTTTACATCAATCCGACGCCGCCCGAGGAATCCGCCAAATTCTTGCGGGAAGCCGCAATGTCGGCCGAGACGCGTTGATACTTCGGGTTTGAGGGCAGCGCCCCAAATGCGCGCCCAGAAAGGCAACATGGGATTCGCAACCGACGCAATTCATATTGGGCAGGAGCCGGACCCTGCCACCGGCGCCATTATTGTCCCCATTTATCAGACGTCGACGTTCGTCCAGGAAGAGCTTGG
>JBOGJY010000215.1:0-24766 GCA_050745325.1 Terriglobia bacterium | reverse complement strand
GATGGCGTCGCACACAATCGTGGTATACGCCGAGCCGACGTGCGGCCGAGCGTTGGGATAATAGATGGGGGTAGTGAGGTAAAATTTTTTCATTGAGTCATTTATTCATTGAATCATTGGATCATTTAGCCTCTAACTCCGATCGGAAGAAGTTAATGGCTCAATGACCCGATGAATCAATGATTCAATTTATTCTGATTCCGAAATGCAACCTGGGCCGCGAGCACCACTTCTTTGAGCGGCACGGATTTTTCTTCGGCGAGGCGGCGGCAATCGTCGTATTCGGGGGCGGCATTCACAACGCGGCCTTCGTTCCGAGCCACTTTCATTCGAACCGGGCCATAGGCGGTGTCGACACTTACGACTTCACGGCCGAGCACCAGCCTGCGGGCTTCATGGATGCGAACGCCCAGAGTTGTGGTCTCATCGAAAAGAATGCGCGCGAGCGCGTCCACCCGCTCAGGCAAGCAGAGAATGGTGAGTTCAAGGCCGGGCCGGTTCTTCTTCATTTGGATTGAGCTGCATGTCACATCCAACGCCCCCGCGGCCAGCGCCCGCTCCATCGTGTGGCCGAATAGCTGCGGACTCATGTCATCCACATTCGCCTGAATTACGGAAATCACTTCGCCGCCAGCCGATTTGACTCCGGGGGCATCTGTCTTTTCCCCCACAAAGAGCCTCGCCAGGTTTGGATGGCCTGGGAAATCGCGCGTCCCGGCTCCGTAGCCGATCTGTTCAACCTTCATTGCTGGCATTGCGCCAAACCCTTTGGCGAGCGTTGAAACAATGGCGGCGCCGGTGGGCGTGACCAGCTCGCCATCAACCCCGGTGGAATAGACCGGCAGCCCTTTCAGCAACTCAGCCGTTGCGGGAGCAGGAATGGGCAGCGTCCCGTGCGCCGCCTCGACGTGCCCACTGCCCACGTTGAGCGGCGAACAATACAACTCCGAAATGCCGAGCAACTCTAAACCCACGCACGCGCCAGCAATGTCCAGCACGGCATCGACCGCGCCCACTTCGTGGAAATGAACGGAGCTTGGCGGCTTACCGTGCAGCTTACCTTCGGCTTCCGCCAAGCGTTTAAAGATAGCAAGAGCTTTGTTCTTGGCGCCCTGCGAGAGCGTGCTCTCATTGAGCATCTTCTCGATGTGATGAAGATGCCGGTGCGGCTGCTTTTCCGGGATAACGAACTCAATGTGATTTCCTGCCAGGCTCGATCGCATCACGCGCGATGACTTGAACTCATACGGTCCAACCGCGATCTTCGCCAGCTCGGCTAGTAATGAGGCTTCGGCCAAGCCCGCATCGAGCATTGCGGCCAAGAACATATCACCGCTGATGCCGAAGGAGGCGTCAAGATAAGCGATCTTGGTCATTAGGATTTATTTGTTCCTGTTGTCAGTCGTTCGTGGGCCGCCGCCGTCATAAGGCCTGTGCAACCACTGGCCTAAAATGTATTGTAGCGGAAAGCGCGAGACTGCGGGAACCAAAGACGGCGATGCGCCGTCACGCCGGTAGCGAATTCCCTTACCCCTGCACCGGCTTGTCATTGAGATTGGCGTCAAGGCCATGCGGGAACGCGAAGTAGGCGGCGACCAACAAATAGAGAGCGAAGCTGGGGGCCGGGGCAAGGAGGGATACAAGCATTGCGACGGTGTACGTGGCCCAGCCTATCCGGTACGTAAACACCGTCTGCCGGACGGTTGCTCTGCTGACGCCTGCTCCGAATGCGCCGCTGCGGTCGAGATGCATGACCAGCAGGTTGTAGACCGCCGCCGAACTCGTCAGCGTGAGACCGTACAGGAACGTTGAGGAACGCATCGTGGGATACGAACCGAGTGTTGACGTCGCAAAGGGAATGAACACCGTTACGCCCAGCAGGGCTAAATTGAGAAAAATGGTCGCACGGTCAATGTTGCGCACGAGGCGGAAGAGGGCATGGTGGTTCTGCCACATCAGCCCGATGACGACGAAACTGAGGGCATAGGCGAGCATGTCCGGCCACAGGCGCAGCAGCGCATCGGTCAACTCGCGGTCGGAAGGCGGATGCTTGAACGCGGGCAGAGCAATCCCGAGGATTAGCAGCGTGATCGCAAAAGCGAAAACGCTATCGGAAAAGGCTTCGAAACGCGCCTTGCTCATGTTCCGGAGGCAATTCGTATTTCAGCGTTCGACACGCCGGCGAAATCTTCAGGCGCTCGAATTTACACTATACCCCGTCTCTGGGTTTGTTTTTGCGCTCCCAAAGCGTGTCCTGGATAGGCTCGCCGTCGCACTCAATTTCGAGCACGGTCGCCAGCGGATCAAGCCCATGCACCGGCAGTCCGGTGAATTTTGCCTGAAATTCGGTTTGTTCAACTTTCACCGGCTGGCCCGTACCAAACATGCGTGCGGAATTGACCTTGGTTTTGAATCCGCCGATTGCAACCCAATCCCCAGGCCAAAAATCAACGTGCATATAGAGCGTGTTTCCTTTGCGTGTAAAATTAGCATAAGTGGATCGGGTCACATGGCATTCGTCTGTGCCGTGGATGGTTTCGCCGTGCTTTTCCATCCACTTCCCCACCGCGCTGAGGGCCTGGAAGGACGGTTCGGGAATGGAGCCGTCAGCCTCGGGACCGATATTGAGCAGGTAATTCCCGCCTCCCTGGGCGCACGTGATCAGGTCACGCAAGACCGTCTTCGCACTCTTCCAATCGTCATCACCCTTATTGAATCCCCAGCTATCATTCATGGTCATGCAGGTTTCCCAACCCCTTGTGTCGCCCTGCTTCAACGGGCGTCCAACGTGCTGCTCGGGCGTTGAGAAGTCGCCAGGCAGCCCGTTGCGGTTGTTCACAATGATCTCAGGTTGCAGATTAAAGACCATTTGGTTCATCTTGTGGGATTCCCAGCCTTCCGGTTTGAGCGGCCAATCCACGTCATACCAAAGAACGTCGATCTTGCCGTATTGACTCATGATGTTGTGGATGAGACCGTGCGTATAAGCCACAAACCGCTGCCGAGCCGCTTCGTCGGTGGCGCAGCGGGCGCCATCCGGGTGATGCCAGTCCATCAATGAGTAATAGAAACCGACACGCAATCCCTCAGCCCGTACAGCCTCGACATATTCCTTGACTAGATCGCGCCCCGGCCCTTGCTTGGGCGCGCAGTACGTAGTGAGGTCCGTCGAAAAATTGCAAAAGCCCTCATGGTGCTTGGTGGTCATCACCATGTATTTCATTCCCGCCTGTTTCGCCAGCTTCGCCCAGGCGCGCGCGAAGCCCGGTTTCGGATGAAATCTTTTGGCGTACTGCATGTATTCGAGCACAGGGATGCCTTCTTCCTCCATGGCCCACTCGTGCCGCCCGTGGACGCTATACAAGCCAAAATGGATGAACATGCCAAACTTTGCCTCGCGCCACCACGCCATCCGCTGCTCGCGGTTGGGCGGAGTATTAAAGCCCGTCGTCTGCGTAATCTGCTGTCCTGCCGGCGCAGGCGCCCCGTGCTCCGAAGGCTTGCATGACGAGTCCATGCCCGCAACCGCCAACGCCGTGGCCCCTGCGCCCATCACTTTGAAATAATCACGCCTGCTAAGATATTTCATTGGAGGTTCTCCCTCGAAGCAAATTTTATTCAGTGGGCCGCCCAGCCTGAGTCACGTTACTCCAAACATGCAAGCAATTCAGCGTCGAGCGCACCGTAGTTATGAACCACAGTGTTTTACATCATGACGGTGAATTCTGCAATGTGAAATTTAAAGCATTTCAATATTTGAGATTTAAGACGGGTATGCGAGAAAGGCCGTGTCGATTCCCTATATTGCCGGCGCGACCAAGTGGTGACGGCTAAACTGCTGGCTTGAATCCAGCACAAGCCCGCCGCGCCAGGGCGTCCCTGGCCGCTAGGGTTGCACCATCAAGAGACCGTGCGGCGGCAGGCGAAGCGTGACATGGTCGCGAGCCACAGAAGCGCCGGACGTCGAAAATGCCTCGCGCAGGCCGCCAGTTGTCCCATGCAGACCCTCTAAGTGGCATGCCACCGGAAGCTCGGTGAAATTCATCACCGCGACGCCGCGCCCCATTGGAAATACGGCAACCCGAGGCGGCGCGTCAAGCGAAGTGGGTACGAAGTCCGCAACCGCCCCGCGCAGGGAATTTAAGGCTGTACGCAGCGCGGGAGTAAGCTGCTCCACCCGGTCCTGCGAGTCGACGTAAGTGAGCCGCGCCAAAGCATCCGAAAAGACCACCATCTTCCCATCACCCTCTTGGATGGTCTTCAAATACTCCCCTTTTTCAAGTTCAATCCCGAGCGCGGCGGGCAGGCGCGGATCGCCATTCAGCCGGCGCGCCAGATCTTCGCTTACAAAAGCCGCCCCGCCGCGCTGGAAGAACTGGACCAGTTTAGGGACAAAGCCAGTATCGCCCAGAGCATGGTCTGTGAAGAGAGCGGCGCGGGATTGGTCAGGGAAATGGGAAACTGGCAAAAGGGGGATGCCGAGCATCCCGATCTGGTCGAAGATGTAGGGCTCGGCGCCAGGCGCGCTTGATGGAGGCTTGTACGCTGGAATGCCACGCCAGCCGCCGGTGAGCGTTGAGAGCTTGTTCAGACTGGGCTGCACGCGGACTAGCGAATCTATTTGGGCGTGGTACTCGGGTGAATCCAAAGAACCAAAGTTGAAAAGCAATATCTCGGGCGCTCCCGCCAGCACCGAAACATAAGCCTGATCCACATAAAAGACAGGGTCTGTGCCATAGGGATCAAACCATGCGCCGCCGGTTTTCTCAAGCCCGATACCAGAGAACCATCGATAGATAAAAAATCCCATGTATTGTTGCTTGTGACCCCATTGATCAGAGCTTGGGTCGCGCAGTTCCGTGCCCACCCAGATGCGATCATAGAGCGCGGTTTCCGCTGTGACGCTGTATCCCCTGTCTTGAAATCGATCGTACCACTGCGGATATTTCAAGATGATGCGTACGTGCGGGTTGGCTTCGCGGGCTGGCGCAAGAACGTCGTTCCGGCTGACCTCAAGCATAAGCTTCTTGCGATACTGCTGCCAGCTCTCGCTGCCCTTGGCGGCCGCGCACTCTGAACACTGGCAATCCGTGAAAAAGAAATCATCAATGATAATCTCGTTAAAAATACCCGCAGCGTCGCGGAATATGCGGGCGAGGTGTTCCTGGTTGGCATGGTTTGTGTAGCAAGCGACGATGTTCCATCCCGTCGAGGGCTTGCCAAGTTGAGTGGTGGCGACAGCGCCCGAAACCTGCAGTCCCGCGCGAGTAAAAAAGTCGCGGGCGGTTTTGAGGGTGGAAGGATCGGACTCATAGCCGTCACGGAAAACTTCGATATAGACTTTGGTGATGTGCAGCCTGCGGCAGAATTGCAATGCCTCTTCGCGGCCCTGCGGCGTCGAGAGCCTGTCCCGTACCGTTTGCGCGGTGAAAATGGTTGACCAATTGACCCCAAACACCGGCGTGACGGGAAGAATGAATACCGCGAAGATAAAGGCGGTTAAGCTGGCCAGCTTGTGACGCGAGCCAGGCAATTGCGAATTGAAATTGAAGACAATCGGCATGTTCAGATTCTCCCTGTTACGAACCCGGTGGAGAAGGCGCCGGAACCGAAAAAAGCAAGTTCTTGAGATCCGAAGGCGGGGCCTGATCGGGCGACCGGATGCGCTGCTGGATCAGCAACACTTCTTTCAGCTCAGCCGCAGATTTTTCTTTGTCGCCCAGGGCGCGGTATGTGCCGCTGAGCGTCTGGCGCGCCTCGATCATATCCGGCCACAGGCGGATGGCGGCATTGAGATGCTCAAGCGCCGCTTGGTAGTTTTTCTCGGTGAAGGCGATCTTGCCAGCGAGTGATTGCGTGTAAGGATCCTTCGGATCAAGCTTCAGCGCCACTTGGATGGCCTTTGCCGCTCCTGGCACGTCTGCGGGGAAAATTTCCATATCAGAAAGAGCAAGATTGTACTCGGCAAGCGGATCTTTATTGCCCAGCGCGATCGCGGTTTCAAGCAGCGGCTTGGCCTCTCGCATCTTCGCCTGGCCCACCAGAATAATGGCATGGATCAGGTAGGCCTCGCTCGATTGGGGCCAGTGCGCCTCGATCTGGTTCATAATTTGGTTCGATTTCTCGAACCGGCGCATCAACCCGTATATAATAGCCTCGGTTAAAAGAAGCTGCTGAGAGTCGGGGAACTCATCGACCGCCTGGCGCAACACTGCCAGCAATTCGGCCGGTTGGTTGTGTTTTATTAGAAAAAGCGCTGCCTCAAAGTAAAGGTCCGGTCGCGTGGGGTCCGCCTTCAGTCCTAGGGTCAAATCGCTCGCCGCCTCATGAGGCTGGTCCATCGCGTCCAGAATTTGTGCGCGCAAGAGGTAGTAATCCCCCTGCCGGGCTGCGGGTGGGGTACGATCCAATTGCATAAGCGCCGCCGCAGGACCCGTTGTGTGGAAGATAGCGATCGAAAGATTCAGGATATCGCCAGGCTGTAGGTAGCCGGAGAGCGCCGCCGCGGAAAAGAATTTCCTCGCTTCCGCAAACTGCGCGCGTGCAAGCAGCGCAGCGCCGCAATCTTTAAGAATGGGCTCGCTGGGACGCTGCGCAAGAATTTGATCGAATGTTTGCAGGCTGTCGCTGATCTTGCCTTGAGAAAGCAAGGCTTTTGCCCACGAAACTTTGAGAGCCAGGTCTTCGGGGTTCGCCTCCATCTTGCCTTGCAAGTGCTGGAGGTACTGAGCCTCCTGCTGTTCAGGAGTCATGCTCAGATAATCCACCAAGCCGCTGTAGGGCCTTGACTCCACGGGCGGCAACTGATGGAATCGCTGAAGCACGGCCAGCGCCTGCTGATGCTGATGAGCGCGCTCAAGAGCCTGGCCGTATTGTAGAAGAATTCTCCGGTTCTTAGGCGCAAGCCCGGCAGCGCGTCCAAGATACCCGGTAGCCTGCGCCAGGTTATTGAGTTGCAACTCGACTTCGCCGAGTACTTCCAGCGCGCGATAGTCATTCGGATCTTGCCGGATAAGAGGCTTTAGAATTCCCGCCGCCCGATGGTAATGAGCTTGCTGATAAAGCACCTCTGCCAGGGCATAATCTGCCGCGCTAAGTTTCGGATCGAGTGAAATCGCCCGCTTCAGGTCGGCGGCGGCGCGTTCCTGGTCATGAACGGACTCGGCCACCCCAAGCTCATAAAATCCCCGCGCATCTTCCGGATGACGGCTCGCATAAGCGCGGAGAACCGTGACGGATTCGTCGATCTTCGCCGTGTGGGCTAGGGCAAAACCGTATTCCCTGCGTACAAGCTCATCATGAGGCTTTAGTTTGAGGTAGTGGTTGAAAGCTTCTGCGGCATCGCCGTAAAACCCAAGGTTTTCCGAGACCTGGCCGATGAGAAGCATGACGTCGGCTCTATCAGGCGCGAGTTGATGAGCCCGCACAAGGCGCACGATGGCCTTCTCATCATTTCCACTCCGCGTGTTGAGCCAGCCGAGGTTATACAGTGTGTCCACATCGTCGGGGCGCTGCGCGATCGCAACCGCCAGCATTTGCCGGGCGGTAGTGAGATCGCCCGCGTCGAGAGCGGAAAGGCCCAGGTTATAGAGAATGTCAAAGTTGGTGGGGTCGGCGTCAAGAGCGCCGCGCAAGAATTGTTCGGCTTCCTTGTAATTCTTCCATTCCACTTCCATCATCCCCGCTGAGTAGTCCACTCGCGGATCACCCGCGCCGGCGTTCGCCACCGTTTTGAGCAGCGTTTCAGCCTCGGATTGCTTCCCCGCCATGCGCAGCGCCTTGGCGCGAAGCAACGCCACCGCAACCTGATGAGCAACATCAGCCGGAAGCTCAGCAAGATAGCGGAGCGCCGCGCGCCCCTCACCTGCCTGGATACTGATTCGGGCAAGCTGAAGGTTGGCGTTTGGATGATGAGGGTCGAGCGCAATGACTTGAAGATATCTTTGGCGGGCGCGAGTAATGTCCCCGAGAGCAAGATCGTGATTGCCGAGATTATTCAAAAGCGAGGTTGAGTGAGGATCAAGGCGCAACGCCTCTGCATAATAAATCCCGGCCTGTTTGTAGTTCTTTTCCGCGTCCAACGCCACGCCGAGCATTCCTAAAGCTTGAGGGTCGCGAGGATGGCTTTTGAGCGTCGAGCGCAGCGTGGCTTCAGCCCCGGCAAAGTCGCCTTTCTGCATTTCAGCGCCTGCAAGCTGATAGACAGAATCGGGAACACGGCTTTGGGGGAAAGCGAGAGAAACGATGAGGAAAAACGCCAAACCTGACTGGCTAAATAGGCTGCGAGCTAACATCTCAATTTCATCTTGTGGTGGCTGCAATCTTCAGCCTTTAAGATGATGATGCATTCCCTGCAGCAATTCAACGCCTGCGCTCACCTAGGGCAGCCTGCCCCTCACCCGTCCCACTACGCGGCCCACCCTCTCCCCACCGGGGAGAGGGTGTCTTTTCATACTTTGCAGGTGCCGTAAGCCGCCATCACTGACTGCTAGACTTTGTTTGCCACCCAGGCGCACCCCCCACGGCGAGAAGCGTCTCCGGCCGTGGGAGGTCGGCAAATCTACCAATACAACTTGAGGCCAAGTTGCAATTCGCGCGGGGTATTCGCCTGGCCCGTGATCTGCCCGAACGAGCCTTGCCCAACCACCGTGTTCGGACGCCCGAACTGGACATGGTTCAAAGTGTTGAAGCTCTCAATGCGAACTTCGGCGCGCCCACCCTCTCCCAGTTTCTTGATCGGGATTTCCTTAAACACTGAAAGGTCAGCGTCATTCGTTCCAAAAGCATACACATTGCTGACTCGGGGCGCGGTGCCTAACGTATAGTTGGCTGGTTCCTGCGCAACCTGCGGATTGGCAAAGTATTGATTAAGAAAACAGGTTTCGCTGCAATTGTTTACTTTTAACCGCCCGGTAAGATCAGGCCGCTGAGCTCCATAGGTGGGCAGCGGGGTTGAACTGTTCGAGGTCAGCTCCAGAGGTTGGCCGTCATCGATTCGCCACAAGCCCTGCGTCTGCCATCCGCCGAGGATTGCATTCGCAACACCATTCCAACCAGCGCCAAAGCGCTGACCGCGGCCAAACGGAAGTTGATAGACATAACTGAAGGTCAACACCTGTGGGATGTCATATTCAGAGAGCGCATATTCTGCCCGCAGATTATTTGGGTCCTGAGGAACCGGCGCCGTCCCGCCAAGCCAGGTTGTGTTGCTCCCGGACACGGAAGCGTCGTCGAGCGTCTTCTCCCAGGTATAATTCGCCAAAACCTCCAGACCGTGAGAGAATTTTTTCTCTACCCTCAACTGCAAAGCGTTGTATTCGGAATTCGCCCAGGGTGGATTCACCCCGCCGAAGCCGTTGAATTCTGGATAAGGACGCGTCAACTGAGACGCCTGTACCGTCCCACCGCAGATGCCGCAGCCCGGTGTGGTGATAACGCCGGAGAACGGGTTCGGAACGTACGCATTGAGCGCCTGAATTTGGGCAGGTGTGGCAGACTCAATCGACGGGCCAAAGTAGCTTAGGCCGCCGGCTTGCGCGTAGTAAAGGTGCGTGCCCTTCGTTCCTACATATTCAGCGTCCACAAGGACTCCGCCAAACTGGTGCTGGATACCGAAATTCCAGGTTTGCTCGTACGGCACTTGATTCCAACTCCTCAAGTATCCACTAATACCTGTTCCTAGATCCGTACTCAGCCCTTGTGAGCTTCCAGGCGGCAAGAGCAGGCCGCCAATCGCATTTGGAAACGGATTTGCGCTCGTCGCATTGGTAGCCGGGAACGGATTACTCAGTGAACCCCAAGGAGTGTAGCCGTTGCCTTGATAGGTAGTGAGCCAGCCCGTATCCTGGAGAAAACCAATCTCTGATCCGAGGCCCGTGCCATGAGCTGTATAGTCGGGCGTGGAGTAGAAAATGCCGTAACCGCCGCGAAGAACGGTGTTGTGGGGCAGCATGTAGGCAAACCCAAAACGCGGTGAAAAGTCGGTATAGGCAGGATCAATGCTATAGCGGTTGCCGGAGCTTGCAAACTGCAAGCCTCCCAGTATATTGCTCAAGTTCGGCGACACCTGGCCGGTCTTGGCAATGTCTGCCGCCGCTGAGGGAGCAAGGGAAAGCCCCAGGCTGGACAAGGGGTTTGCTGCGGTCGTGTTGACCCACTCCTGCTGGTTATGCCGCTCCGTGCTCGGCATATAAAGATCGTATCGCACGCCCAGGTTCAAAGTCAGCTTGCTGGCTGCGTGCCAGTTATCCTGGAAATAGGCTGAGTATTCAAAGTTTTGCGTGGCGATGGTTAGCGGGATTTCATACTGGCCCCAAGACCCTGGCCCACCGACTCCAGTGAGGAACGACGCCAACCCGTCCCCGCCTGTGCCTCCGTTGGGGGTTCGCGACGTTCCGGTCTGGCTAAATTCGAACATCCCAGCAGGAACTCCCGGCTGCTCAAAATCATCTTTGAGCACCCTCATCTCACCGCCAAACTTGAGCTCATGGCGTCCTGACATCTTGTCTAAGCTGGCAAGCAAGTCATGCGTCTCGAGCGCGTAGTGAAGCACGGACCAAGCTTGAGCGCCTAGTGATTCCGCCCCCACGTAGGTGTAACCACCATCAATGTAGATAGTGGGCGAAGCATTGATTCCTGATGTACCGAAGTAGGCAGGGAGCCCAAGGGATGTAATCGGATTAAAATTAGGAAAGCTCTTATCTACGCCCAAGGTGTAGCTCGAGAAGCGTGTCCATCCATAGGAAGCGGTGAGAAGCAAAGTCGGGCTGAAGCTGTGCGTCAGATTCAGCACCGCTGAATCCGTTCCGTTTTGGATCGGCCCCTGGGTGTCTGTATTCAGCGGGTTGTTCCATGGGTTGGCGCCGATGGAGTGACCCAAAACCATTGAATATCGGGCATCGAAATGAGTCACATTGCTAATTTGACGGTCGCCTTTGATGTCAAACTGGTTGCTTCCGTCAGTGCTGGCGCCGGTTCCCGCCCAATTGTCGAATCGATTGTAAGCAGAAGTTCCCACATTCAAGTTCGGGGAGGGGTAATACTGAAGCATCTTAAGCGCCACGGGGTTGATCAGGTTTCCTGCCGTGGCGGGAAGTTGGAACGCAGTGCCCGCGAGCAGCGGACTGCCCGGGCTCGTATAGGCAGCCATATTGTTAAAGGGAATGATGGTCTGCAAGTTTCTCTGGCCGGCGCTTGAGTTATAAAGACCGCTATAAGGGTCCCAAAGCTGGCCGGCAGCCGCTGAGCATGCTCCAGCCGCATTGAATGTGCCGCCGTTATCCTTGCAGATCTCGCCAAAATCTCCGTTCCGCTCGGCAGCGCTGGGCACACCGGCTGAGAAGGAGCCGCTATTCGCGTCCCGCCTTCCTTCAAAGTCGCCAAAGAAGAATGTCTTATTCTTTTGAATCGGCCCGCCAATGGTGAAACCGAAATCGTTGTTTCGCCCGGCGGCAAGTGGAAGCCCTGCACGGTCGTTAAACCAATTATTTGCGTTCATCGAAGAGTTGCGGAGAAACTCATAAGCGCTTCCGTGAAACTGATTGGTTCCAGAGCGCAGGATGACGTTGACTACAGTATTTCCACTAAAGCCCTTGTCCGCGCTAAAGTTATTCTGCTCAACCTTGTACTCCTGAACGGCGTCGACGGAAGGAGTATAGAGCGGATTCAGGAATTGGGTATTCTGCTCGGGAGCAGTAACGGTTACACCGTCTAGCAGAATGTCCGCCGTGGCGTTGCGTCCGCCATTTGAAACCCAGTTGTTCGCCATCGTGTTCGGGCCGAATACCGAGGCTGGAGCCGGGCTAACCCCTGGGCTGAGGAAAGCTAAGTCAAAAACGCTGCGGCCTACCAGGGGTAAATCATTAATCAGGTTACGGCCTACGCTCTGGCCTGTGGTCGCGTCTTGCGCCTGAAGCAGGGGCGCCGCCCCGGTAACCGTCACGGCCTGTGTGCCCCCACCCAGCTTCATCTGCACGTTGACCGTGGCGTTCTCATTCACCACCAGGGCGATTCCGGTGCGTACAGCGGCTTGGAAACCTTGTGCGGCAAAGGTAATCTTATAGCTGCTTGGGGGTAGGCTTCCGAACGTGTAACGGCCGACAGTATTGGTTGTAGTTGAATAAATAAATCCCTTCTCAAGATCGGTGGCCGTCACTTTGGCCCCAGGAACAACGGCGCCGGAAGGGTCAGTCACCACACCGGTAACAGTCCCAGTGAAGACTTGGGCCAGCGATGGCGCCGGAAGAAAAACTGCAAGACAAATCATTGCGGCCAAGCCGCCCGCCAACAGCCATCGGAGTAAGTCTCTTTTCGTGCGACCGTCAACCGAAGCGTCAAATCTCTCAAAAGTATCATTACGATACATATCAGCCTCCTCCCAACTCATTATCCTTTTGGAATTCACTCTTGGCTTCTGACTGTCTGCCACCGTGACCGTGACGCGCATTGAGCTTTCAATCCCTGGCTTTCCCACTAGTACCTAGCGAAAACCGCAACCTAATCATGTGCTATGCAACAGCTCAGGCCAAATAGCCACAATGGTTTTACATTGCCTTCGGCTTTTTGGATCGACTATTTCAAAGAAATTTAATAATGCTACCGGGCAAACACTTTGTCCTTCTTCCATCGGTTTGTCAACGTTAAAACCGTTATCTAACAGTACATCCATATTAAAATTAGCGACTTATTGTGACGTTACAGTTGAGCGTTAACGGTTAGATCGCTTGATTACGAGCAAGTGTTGTTGCGTGGCGGTCAAATTGGTAGAATGCTTCCGATGGAAACCGAGACGAAAGATCTTCTCGAAAGAGCCGAGTTGCAATCGATCCTCTCTTCGGGGATATTTGCAAAATCGCCAAACCTTGCAAAGTTATTGAATTACATCTGCGAGAAACATTGGGCGGGTGACACCGAACACATCAAGGAATACAATCTTGCGGTTGAGGCTCTCGGCCGGCCCGCCGATTTCGATCCGTCGACTAGTGCAATCGTCCGGGTAGAGGTGCACCGGCTTCGGGAAAAACTAAAGAAGTTCTACGAAAGTGAAGGCTTCGGCCACCGGGTGGTCATTAACCTTCAGCCAGGGCGGTACGCGCCCCAGTTCATCTGGAACGAGCAAGCTACTTCAGCCTCTCAAACAGGACTTGGCCGGATCGCTCCCCCACCACTCAAACCCGCAAATGCAAATCTCATCCCACTGGTTCAAGCAACTCCACCCGTTGTCAGTGATAGGCCCGCATCGGCTGGATTAGTTCAAACTGCCGCCGGGGGCGAATTCCACCGTCGCGCCTCCACAGCGCAATTGCTCGTCGCAACCGGAGCCGCGCTGGCGCTTATCCTGGCTGGCATATTTGCGTTCCGGCGTTCCGAGGCTAGCCGAATCCCGGAGGCCACTCCAGCCACAACTTCGACGAGCCGGGCCTCGCCTGCCGCCGGCGCTACAAGCCAAACGAGCGTCCGCGTCATCGCAGCGTATACCAGAAAGGACTACGTCGACCGCTCCGGAAACGTCTGGAGTGCAGACTCTTACTTCGAAGGGGGGGTCGCCGGCGTCAATGAGAGCCATTTCATCGCTCGCACCGCCGATCCCACCCTATTCGAAACCTATCGCCGAGGTGACTTTTCCTATAACATCCCGTTGAAGCCTGGCAACTATGAGTTATGGTTGTATTTTGTTGAGACCAAGTACGGCCCCGGGACCATCCTCGGCGGAGGCGATACCAGCCGCCTGTTCGACGTCAGCGTCAACGGGCGAACCATTCTAAACGCATTTGACGTCTTTAGCGACGCAGGGGGCAACTTCATTGCGGACGTGCGGGTTTTCAAGAGTATCAGGCCGGGGCCGGACGGCGTCCTGCGCCTTCAATTTGCGCGCAGGACCGACGAACCCTTTGTCAATGCCATCAAAGTGATCCCGTCCCCTTCCGGAAAGTTCCTGCCCGTCCGGATCGTCGCGCAGGATAATTCGTATACCGATAGCAACGGATCGAAGTGGAACCCGGATCATTACTATAGTGATGGCCGCCCGGAAACACGCACGGGCCCGGTCTCTGGCACGAGCGACCCCGGCCTGTTTGAGGGCGAGCGGTACGGTAATTTTGACTATGCCATTCCCGTGGCGTCCGGAAAATACGGCGTCACGCTCTATTTCGCGGAGCGCTATTTTGGCTCTGAACTGCCGGGCGGCGGGGGCGCGGGATCGAGGGTTTTCGACGTGACCTGCAATGGCGCTACCCTGCTCAAAAACTTTGATATCTTCAAAGAAGCTGGCGGCGCCAACCGCGCTGTGGTGAGAACATTCCACGGGCTTGAAGCGGATGCCCAAGGCAAATTGATCCTCCGGTTCGTTCCCGTTGTTAATTACGCTTTGGTGGATGCAATCGAAGTAAAGGATGAATCGAAGTAGCCGCTTGCAGACGGGAAGTCTCGGTCCGCAATCTGGCATCGTTCCCTGTTTTGTCTTTACATTTAAATTATCGCGGTGGCGCTACCAGATCAGCGCCGCGGAAGCCTTGCCGGAAAGCAGGTCAGGGTCGAGTTCATAGCCGAACCCAGGAGCGTCACTGAGCTCAACAAACCCGTTTCCCGGCTGCGGTTCACCTTTGAGGAGGGGTTTGCCGCCTTGTGCGAAGATGTCCACAAACTCGGCGCGCGGAGCGTTTGAAGTGGAGATGACGAAGTGATAGCTGGGCGCTCCAACTCCGTGCGGGATCACCGGAAGGTTATAGGCGCTGGCCATTGCCGCAATCTTTTTGAGTTCAGAGAGACCGCCGGCCCGGTAAATATCGGGCTGCAGGATATCCACCGCTCTTTTTTCAATCAGGTCACGGAACCCATAGCGCGTGAATTCGTGCTCGCCTCCCGTAATGAGCATTTCCGGCACGGCGTCCTTGATGCGGCGGTAGGCGTCGGGCTGGTCCGGCGGCACCGGCTCCTCCATCCAAAGCACCTTGAAAGGCGCTACTTCGCGCGCCAGGCGGATGGCATAGGGAACGTCCAGCGCCATGTAGCAATCGAGCATGATATCCCCGTCAGGGCCAATCAAATTGCGCGTTTTCTCGACTAAGGCCACGTTCTTCCGCAAGCCTTCCATTCCATCAGCGGGACCGTGCGGGACGGCCAGCTTGACGTGCCGGAAGCCCTCGCTCAGGTGCCGTTCGGTAAGGTTTCCGGTGACATAAACAGGAATCTTCTCTTTAGTCTTTCCGCCCGCTAGATTGTAAACCGGCTGCCCAAGAGCCTTGCCAGCGAGGTCCCACAGAGCGAGATCAATCGCGCTGATAACTTCAATCACCACTCCTTTACGCCCGTAAAACTGCGAGGCGCGGAACATCTGCTCCCACAGCAGCTCAATGTTGAGAGGGTTTTGTCCGATCAGCAGGTTCTTGAATTGTCCCTCAATAATCGGGGCGGCCAGGTTTCCTTTCGCCCCGCCCATCGCGCCAAAGCCGCGATGCCCGGAGTCCGCATCGATCTCGACGATGGCGGAAGTCATCGGGCCGAACCAACTCGACCGCTTCTCGCGGAAGGCCGGGTAGATTGACATCGGGTTCGCTACCAAGCCTTCGCTCAGCCATGACCCGCTCATCGGGATGATGTGAACTTTGATCTCGGTAATGCGCAGGATTGTTCTCCTCTCTTCTCCGCCGCAGGAATGCCCCCGGCTGAAAACAAGGTCCGGTTTTACTACTTCAATGTCACAACGGCGACACCGAATCCGCCTAGCGTCAGTGTGTCACTCGAAAGATTCGCCGAGGCTGGCGGCTGCTCGCTCGTGGTCTGATCCACAAACTCTTCCGCGCCACCGGCGGCGCCAGGAATGGTGACGGAGAAAGAAACATTCCTCTCGTTGGCTAGCAAAACTTCCCGTTTCCCGTCCCGTGTGATAAAGCCCTGCGCGTAAACATAAGGAAGGCTGGATCGCGCCTTCACCAGCTTGTCTCCCGCGCCGAAGTGATCGTGAAGCAGTTTCAGCGTCCAGAACCTGGCATTCGGCTGGCCAGTGGTCCAATTCACCATAGAAACACTGGGGAATTGAGTGGGGTATCCCACCAGTTGGGACTCCCCCACCACGTCAACGCCGAGCGTGGCCATGTTCCCGTAAAGGTAGGCGTACATCGAGGAGCAAAGGTTCCAATAGAAATTAGGAATGGGCGCGTGAGGGGTCTCATTGTCGTTCGGTAAAATAGCGCCGATTTCGTCGGTGTCTGTTTTGGTCCCGGGTGAAAGCCGCTGGCGGAGCGCCTGAATATACCGGACGGAGTTCAGAAAACCGTCCGCCTGATCGAAAAAGGTGTATTGCCACGCGCTGGGGCTTTCATCCGCAGCCGGCGACGCATAGAAATGATAGGAGACATAGTCGAGCGGAATGCCCGGCTTGTGGTTCTTGTGATTCAGGAAATACTCAAAGAATTGGGGCGCACGTGTAGGAGCGGCAAGAGCCATGCCCACGAACTTCATCTGGGGGTCAATGTTTCGAATGGCGTCTACGATCGCGTCATAAAGCGAGGTGTAGAACTGCGGCGTCATGTTGTGCTCAAACTCAACTTCGTTGAGCACTTCCCAGGCGTCGATTTTGTAATGGTGGCCCGAGGTGTGTTCGCGCCCGTATTCGTCCTTGAAGCCGCCTTTCGTGTACCAGCTCACCAGCCGCGCGTAATAACCAGCCACTTCCTTCATGCTGGGGTCGCGGAGCTCAGTACCCTGCTCGTAGTGCCAGTCCACTTGATTGGGATCGGCAGGATAGGTGACAGGGGTGGGCGTCTTGAACATCCACTGCGGAATCGTGCTGAAGTTGATGATAACGGAATGGCCCGCCGTCGCATTCATGAAGTCTTCCATCATGGGGTCAATCAGCGAGAAATCCCAGGAGGTCTTCCCGTTTGCCGGTGGCTCAAGTTCTGCCACGCCGAGCTTAGGATAAGGAAGCCAGGGCACGTAACGCACATGGTCAGCCCCTAAACCATGCAGCGCCTCGAAAACGCGGTTGTGAATGCGAGAATGCCTCTCGAGAGGGGGATTCACGACCACCTGGAGCGTGGGCAGCGCGTTGGACACGCCATCTACCTTGTCCCAGTTTAGTTTTATGTTTGCGGACTTAGGCGCCTGGCCGCCCGATGTGTTGGTTTGGTTGGATTGACGCGGCTGGGTGGAGCACGCAGCCATGCCGAGCAGGAGTAACACAAGAAAGCCGGCCAGTTTCCTCACTTTGATTTTCCTCCTTACTCTCATCGTATGTCTCAAAAATCCGCCTGCCGGTATCGAGCATCTCAAACCACTATGAGACCTTTAAGACAAACAAGACGGTCTCTCTCCGGCCCCGTTCCCTTTACGGGGCGTTAGAATACCACCTTGAGCGCAAACTGAATCTCCCGGGGTGGAATGAGCAGGCTGCTGATTCTTCCGAACTGGCCTGCAATCAGGGATGAGCTGGGCGTTCCAAATTGCGCGTGGTTCCAGGCGTTGAAGAACTCGGCTCGAAACTGGGTTGAGAATCGCTCATTGATGCGGGTCTCTTTGACCAAACCCATATCCCAGTTGTTGATTCCGGGTCTCTCGATCTGGTTTCTTCCCGCGTCGCCTTCAATGTGCAGACCGGTCGCACAGATCGTATAGGAAGGGCAGCCAGGATAGGCGAAGGAGGTGATATTGAGCCAATCATTCAGGGTCCTGTTGCTGGGATAAGCCGGGCCAATCTTATCCGGCACCGCCGTGCTGAACGACCCGATATTCATCCAATTTCCAGGCAAGCTCACGGTCATGTACTGGCCTGACGAGAACGTGGTGATTCCGGTCACTTCCCAACCGCTCACCAGCTTTCCGGCCAGCCCTGAAGCGTGTCCGAAGAACTGCGCTCCCCGCCCAAACGGCAGTTGATAGGTATAACTGAAGGCCAGGCGCTGCGGCGTATTATAGTCGCAATTCCCTTTGTCATAAATGTTGTAATCGGAGGAGACCATCGAGAAGTCGTCCGTGTTCCCAATATCAAGGCACTTGCTGTAGGTGTAAGAAGCGAGCAGATAGAGCCCGGCGGAGGTCCGCTTCTCGATCCGCGCCGCAAGCGCGTTGTAACTCGACCAGCCCCCGTTATAGCCCAGCAGGATTCCACTGAGGGCCGGGTAAGGCTCGCGTTGGGCAAGCGGAATCGTTCCTGTCGGATCGAATGAGGCAATATCCTCGTTGCGGCGCTGCGGGAGTTCGTCGCCGCGATTCCCGACATAAGCGACATCCGCCAGCCAGTTATTGCCGAAGAGGTGCTGTGCGTCGAAGTTCCACTCGAGGACGTAAGGCGTGCGGTTCATGTTATCGAGAGTGAAGGGGAAAGCTGTCCCTCCCGCGACGCTCGGCGGCGGAAAAACATTCTCGAGCGAGAGCGTAGGCGTGACGGGGTTCGAGGTGAGCGACTGAGTGGAATAGTATCTGGGCGCATTCACCAGGAATTGCAACTCATTCCAGTTATCGGTGGCGTAAAAGGAGCCAAAAGCGCCGCGCAGAACGGTGTTTTTCGAAAAGCCCGGAGTGTAAGCAAAGCCGAGGCGCGGAGACACATTCGTATAGTCCGGGTTAATCACTCCGTTCCTGACTTGATGCAAATCGGAATATTCCACTTGTTGGGTGGCTGGATTGAACCAGGCCGTCCGGTCGTATTTGTCAGCAGGCGGGCTGGAGTATTCGTAACGGATTCCGAGGTTAAACGTTAGGTTGGGGCGGAGCCGCCAATCGTCCTGAAGGTAGACGCCCCAATACGTCGTGCGCAAATCCTGGGCGGAATTGCCCACGGCGGTGCTTCCGGAAAAAGGAACGCCCAGCAGCATGTCCGCCAGCGACGAACCGCTAAATTGCCCGGTGAAACTGAAGCCGGGTATCCCGCTGAAATCGGTAATCTGGAAGAACCGCTCGCGCATGATGTCCACGCCCGTCTTCAGGTTGTGATTATGGTGGACGATACTCAAGTTATCGACTGCTTGAAAATCCTGATCGATGGAGCCGATGGATTCGGCGGAGGACCCGATGGTGGTGAATCCGGGAATGCCGGCGTCGGGTACGCCGAAATCGAAGGGATTCTCCGACGTATTGGTGAAGCCGAAATCAGAGGCCGCGTAATTGGGGCCGAGGGCGCCCTGCGAAACAAGAAACGTCTTGCCGCGGTTGTAGCCGAAGCGGGCCTCGTTCACGATGGTGGGTGAAAAAATGTGATTCTCGGTGAGCGATGCGACCTGGCTCCTCAGAGGATAGGATTGTCCCGCCAGCGGCATGACTGACGGAACGATATGAGGCACGTCATGAAAAGTATAGCTCCCGAAGACCTGATCTTTCGAGCTCAGGCTTTCGTCGATGCGAACCGTCGCGTCATTGAAATCGTTCCGGATGGTGGGAGAAGCGGCATAGTTAAAAAGAGGAATCGTGCTTGAGTTGACGGCGCCCGGAACATTGGGCGTGGGAGAAAAGGCGCGCCATTTCTGCGCTCGCTGGTCTAAGATGCTCGTGTGAATGACATTGCCCGGGAAGGGCTGACCTGTGGACGGGTTGAGGACGTTCATACACCGGCTTGATCCGGGATTGGCCTGGCAAAATGAGGAATTCGTGGGGAAGATGCCGGTGCCTGCGGAATTATCCGCCAAATCACCGGCCCACTGCCCGGGACTTGCCACCAAGGCCTCACCCGTCGCTCCGGTGCGGGAGCGGAACCCTTCATAACTCAAAAAGAAGAACGCCTTGTCGTGGCGGATGGGACCTCCGAGCGTGGCGCCAAAATCGTTCTGCGCGTAATGAGGAATTGCGAGGCCCTGAGTGTTGAAAAAAAAGTCGTTCGCATCCAATGCGCTGTTACGGATGAATTCGAACGCGTCTCCGTGAAACTGGTTCGTGCCAGCCTTGATGGCCATGTTCACGACGGCAGACGAGCGCCCAAACTCCGAGGAGAAAGCGTCCGTCTGCATCTTGAATTCCTGCAGCGCATCGATCGAAGGGTGCAGATCCTCGCTTCCGAAGCGCGCGTTGCGCGTCTCGATGCCATCCAGAAGGTAGCTCACGTTGGATTCCCGCATCCCCGCGACGCTCGTGCTTGCTCCGCCACTCCCCAGACCGGTCCATGACGTGGCGGGTGAGTTGCCGCTGAGGATGGGCGCCACCGTGGGTACAAGCACCGTCAGTTGCATAAAGTCCCGGCCGTTGAGCGGCAACTGGACGATAGGTCGTTGCTGAATCACCATGCCTGCGGAGGAAGTCTGGGATTCGAGAAGCTGTACGCCGCCGGCGTTCACCGTCACCGTCTCGGTCACCTGGCCCACGCGCAGCAGAACGTCAACCTGCGGGCGCTGGCCGAGAAGCAGGTCGATATCCGAAACTGTGGTGGATTCGAACCCCGCCTTGGCCACCCGCACGCCATAACGGTCGGGTTTAAGCTGGGCAAAAAGATAGTTTCCACCCGCGTCCGTGGTGGCGCTCCATTTCACGCCGGTGGTGGTTTGCGTCAGCACAACCGTGGCGCCGGGCACAACGGCGCCGCTTACGTCCCGGACCGTGCCGAGGATATCCCCCGTGATCGCCTGCCCTCGCAGCGCGCAGTTCCACGCTCCAGAAAAAAGAAGGGCAATCCCCATACCTAACACCCAGGTTTTATAGTCTTTCATACGGCGCCTCCGAAGCGATGCGCAGGTTCAAGCGGGAAGGCCCGGCTTGAAATCCAGCGCGCTTATTGGTAAGTGGTCAGACCATATACCAGTGCGAAAGACCGTGTCAAGGGAAATTTTCCGGCGGCGAAATTTAGTGGGGTTATCGCGGCGGCGATACGCCGCTTATTATGCGCGCCGGGAGGCGCGCTCCGCAGCTTCCCGGCGGAGGAGAAGCGAGTTCTCCACGCGGCTTACCTTCATATGCCGGATCATGGCTGCGCGAGCGGCGCGCGGGTCCCGCCGGCACAGAGCCTGATAGATGGTTTCATGCAGGCCCCAAATCTTTGCCAGATCGCCATAGTTCTGCGCTACCTGGCGGCTATGGTCAAAAAGCTTCTCGAGCACGACAGACATCATGCGTTTCAGCACGTCATTTCCGCAAGCCCGCATGATCGAGAGGTGGAATTCGAAATCGTGCTGCAAAAAAAGGAGGCGGTCCTCCGTGTTGCGCTTCATGTCCTGGAGATGCGCCCGGACCTGAAGCAAATCATCCCGTGACGCCCGCGACGCCGCGAGCGACGCCACGACAGGCTCGATGGCGGAGCGCGCCTCGGCAAGCTCGACCAGGTCTAAGCCTTCCTGCAGGGTTAAAAACTGGTCCGGAAGATTCAAAACCCTGCCGAGCGAGGCGGCCAGATAGGTCCCGTCCCCCTGCTTCGACTTCACGATTCCAAGAACGGCGAGACCCCGTAGAACTTCCCGGATGGAAGGCCGGCTGACGTGCAGCAGCGTGGCAAGATGGCGCTCCGAAGGCAGCTTTGAGCCGACTTTCAATTGTTTTTGTTCAAGGAAGAGTTTGAGCCGGGAGAGGATCTGCTCATTGATCCCCGTCCTTTCGATCGGACGCAGGAGTTGCTCAGACGCTTCCCAGGTCTCGTGAATTGCGCCCCTCGCCATAGGTTGAGATTCCTAAAATCCCACAGAACCCCTCATCTTACCACAGCGCCCAGGCCGCTCAAGCGGCGATACTCCGCCCTATAAAAGTCAGCAAGGCCCTTTGATCCCGCGGGCGTTCATGTTCTATGGTGGGGAGTGCAGAACGGAGCGAAGCCGCAAAGTGCAGGAATTTGAACCGGGCAGCCAACCCCACAAACCGGGGCCAAGCGGCGGGAAAAACCGTCCCATTTATCTCGTTTGTCTCAAAGTTCTCATGGCCTTGTGATAGGCTTTGATTGCGGCGGTCTTTCTAATTTTAGATTTCCGCTGTTTCGTAGGGGCGCCGGCGAGTTTGCGCGCTCAAAATAGCCTAGCGCCATGTAAGTCGCTTAGTTTCATGGAGTAACGCCATGGCCCAGCGGCTGGTTGGGGAAGAGGCCGGCGGCGGTCACGCGCTTTAAGTTGCATAAATCGGCCCCGAATTGAAAAAGATATAACGATGCATCTTATTGAAAATAAAAATTATGATAGAAACTCATCTTCACGGCGCAGCGGCGAGAGAGGAAAAACGGCCCCCAAAAGGATTGTTTTTGTTTTTTCAAGTTGTTGAAACTAAAGAGTCTAAACCGGAACCAACCGGACTCTAATATTCTAATAAATCGATACAACACATTTAATATGAAATAGATAGGCGAATGGATGGGCAAACCGGAGGCATGTTGTACAAAATAAAGCTGATTGCGGCATCAGTCCGCTTTGTTCCGGTTCGCAACGCTGTTTTTGGCGCACAGCGTTCGCCGTCCAAACGCGGGGTGGCGCAGACATGGCGTACTGTGCCATTGTATGCGAACAACGAGCGTTCGCACACATCGCAAAGAGCGCGATAGATGCGCCACCCGAGGCTCTTCGTTGGGGCCGCAGAAAAGCCGCAGGCTCAAAAAGCGGACCTTGCGCTACTGCTACCTGGGTGGCGCCGAGCCGCTTCAGGAGAAAACCGCTACCCAGCGTGTCTAAAGGCCATTATAATTTTTCCGTTCTCAGTTCGGGGCCGAACTCTCAAGGGGGCCTACCAGGGCGGGAACCGCTGCGGATGGGACAGTTATAAATCCAGGAGGTTAACTGATGGTGAACCAGGCAGAACCACAACGCGAAACGTTGGAAGCTCTCCTCGATGAGAAGCGAATCTACGAGCCGCCGGAGGCTTTTCGGAAGCAGGCCAATTGGGCGGACCCGCAGGCGCTTGAGCGGGCCAGCAAGGACCCGGAGGCTTTCTGGGCGGCGGAGGCGGAAAAGCTGGATTGGTTCAAGAAGTGGGAGAAGACGCTTGAGTGGAATGCGCCCTGGGCGAAGTGGTTTGTGGGAGGCAAACTGAACGTCACCACCAACTGCGTCGACCGCCATGCCGCATCCTCGCGGCGCAACAAGGCGGCGATTATCTGGGAGGGCGAGCCGGGGGATTCGCGCGTGCTCACGTTCGCCATGCTCGAGCGCGAGGTGAACAAGTGCGCCAATGCTTTGAAGTCGCTGGGCGTGAAAAAGGGCGACCGCGTGGCGGTCTATATGGGCATGACGCCGGAGCTTCCCATCGCGCTGCTCGCGTGCGCGAAGATTGGCGCCCCGCACAGCGTGGTCTTCGGCGGATTTTCGGCGGACTCTTTGCGCGAGCGCATCAATGACGCCCAGGCCAAAGTGCTCATCACTGCGGATGGCGCGTGGCGGCGCGGCAATATTGTGCCGCTCAAAGTGAACGCGGACGAGGCCCTGAAGGGCGCGCCCTCAATCGAAAAAACGTTGGTTGTTAGGCGCGTGGCCGCGCGCCTCAACTGCGCCATGCAGCCGGGACGCGACGTGTGGTGGCACGACGTTGTGGACCCGGCCTCGGACCGCTGTGAAGCCGAGCCTATGGATTCCGAAGACGTGCTTTACATCCTCTACACGAGTGGCACCACCGGGAAACCGAAAGGCGTGGTGCACACTTCGGCCGGATATCTGCTGGGAACGTCCGTCACGCATCGTTACATTTTCGACTTAAAGGAGAGCGACGTGTATTGGTGCACGGCGGATATCGGCTGGGTCACCGGCCACTCGTACATCGTCTACGGGCCGCTCGCCAACGGCGCGACGAGCCTCATGTACGAAGGCAGCCCGGATTATCCCGATCGTGGCCGCTTCTGGGATCTGGTGGCCAAGTACGGCGTCAACATTCTTTACACCGCGCCGACCGCCATCCGCACCTTCATGCGGTGGGGCGTGGAATGGCCGGCGAAATATGACCTCTCATCGCTGCGCGTGCTCGGCTCGGTGGGTGAGCCGATCAATCCCGAAGCCTGGATTTGGTATCACAAAAACATCGGCCGCGAGCGCTGCCCGGTGGTCGATACGTGGTGGCAGACTGAGACCGGCATGATTATGATTTCTCCCTTGCCCGGCGTGACGGCCACCAAGCCGGGTTCCGCGACCAAGCCTTTTCCCGGCGTCGCGGCCCAGATTGTGGATGAAAAGGGAGAGCCGGTAGGGCCGGGCGGCGGCGGCTACCTGATTCTCACGCGCCCCTGGCCGGCCATGTTCCGCACGATCTACGGCGACCCCGAGCGCTACGAGCGGCAATACTGGTCGAGATATCCGGGCATGTACTTAACCGGGGACGGCGCAAAGCTGGATGAGGATGGCTACTTCTGGCTGCTCGGGCGCGTCGATGACGTGATGAACGTTTCCGGCCACCGCATCTCGACGTTTGAGGTGGAAAGCGCGCTGGTGGATCATCCCGCCGTGGCCGAGGCCGCCGTGATCGGAAAGACGCACGAGGTGAAGGGGCAGGGCATCGCGGGCTTTGTGACGCTGAAAGACGGCGTAAAGCCGGGTGAAGAGCTGAAGAAGGAGCTTCGTGAGCACGTGGCGCGCAAAATTGGCGCCCTCGCGCGGCCCGACGATATCTTCTTTACTTCCGAGCTGCCGAAAACGCGCAGCGCCAAGATCATGCGCCGTCTGTTGAGGGATATCGCCGAGGGCCGCGTGCTCGGCGATACCACCACGCTCGCCGACCCGGATGTCGTCGCCACGCTGAAACAACAGTACGAGGAAGAGGGACTCGTTGATTAGTGTTGCGTTTTTCAAATACGTTTACTTGTAGCGCCGCCCTTTAGGGCGACATGCCGGGCGTAAAGGGTCTGTGTGACAACTTCTTTTGTATTTGTGTAATATCGACGCCGGTTTTTAGT
>JBOGJY010000214.1:0-5051 GCA_050745325.1 Terriglobia bacterium | reverse complement strand
GGCCGCCGCTACAATAATGGGTGTCACTATAATATGTAATCCTCATTAAGAAGCTTGGCCCGCAGGAATGCGAACCACGCTTGCGATGTGGACCGCGCCACCGAAGCAGGCCGAACCTGCGAAAAGGTATGCCTGGTTATGTTCCGAAACCGAGTAGCGCGCGCTCGGCGTCCCACAACAACTGATTCGTATCAAGCGAAGCCGATATGCGCTTGAGAGCCAGAAGGTTATCACCCAGGCGCACCGCGCCGGACGTGGTTAAGAGCGCGCTCTCATAACCCGCTGCGGCGCTCAGAGCGATAGTTGCTTCGTTGAATTGCGGGTTCAGGGCGGGGTGTGGATAAGAGAAGTGCAGCGCAGGAGCGTTCAGTTCTTCCTCCAGCTTTCGCTTCGATTCGTTAAACTCCATCCTCGCTTCGTCTTCCGGCACAAAGGCCATATTCGGATGGTTCACGGTGTGCGATCCGATGATATGGCCCGCCTGCTGCAAGCTTCTCGCTTGGTCCCAGGTCATCATTTGGCCCGCTTCAGGCGCCGGCGGCTCCACATCAAGGTCGCGCTCGATTGTCTGCACCGTGGCTTCGCACTGGGCGCCGGGCAAGGCTGCGCAGCGGTCCCACATTAGCTGCAGGGCAGCCTGGCGCTCCGCAGGGTCTTCCAAATTGCGCACGGGCTTTCCTGCGGGAGCATTCCACTCGAACTTTCGCGTGCTTCGAAACGCGTGGCGCAAGCGGCAGTACCAGGGAAGTTTCTTCGTCCCAATCAAGCCAACCTGCAGATAGAAAGCAGCCCGAATGCCATAGCGGTTGAGCGCCGGCGCTACGACCCCGGCGTTGTCGGCAAATCCGTCATCGAAAGTTACTGCAATAGAGCGGCGGGGCAATCGCCCGGTTCCCTTTACAAAGGTAACTATGTCGTCTAGCGTGACAGGGTCAAAGCGCCGGGCCACTGCCTCCATCTGGCGCTTAAACACTGATGTGGAATGGCTGGTCTCAAGGGTGTTAAGGGTTAGCTCGGGCCGGTCTTGAACCGAGTGATACATCAAGATGACAGCCCTCGGAGCAGCAAACCGGCTTCCGAGGCTGAACGCGCCGCTTCTCGCGAGTACGCCCTTCACCGCGCTCTTGCTTGCGATTTTCAACCCCATTCTTAATCCGCGAAACTCTTGAAGCCAGGTTGGGCGCTGAGGCAGGCCATTGCGATTTGCCGGAAGCGGCGGGGCGCCGGGAGCCGCCTCTCGCTTCGGATTTTCCGGGCCGCTCGAAATGAATTATAACATTGCGATGTAGATCTGCCGGACCGCCAGCGGCGCAGTTTGAGGTAGTGGCGGCTTTACGCCGCCATGTGGCCCATTTGGGAAGATAAACTCGCCGCTACAAACTGCGCCACTGCCGAATGACCATTCCCATGCCAGCAAAAGAACGCCGCAGGTTATACTCGGAGACATGCTTGCCGGGCACAATTTGCAGGTTCGCGCGCACCGGAGCCTGGATGCTCTCGAACTTCTGCGGAAGGACTGGGAGGAATTGTTGGCGGCTTTTCCCGCCGCGACGACTTTTTCCACATTGGAATGGCTGGCTCCTTGGTGGCGCGCTTTTGGCAAGGGCCGTGAGTTGCTGGTGCTTGCTTTTCATGACGATTCCTCGCGCCTTGTAGGATTAGCGCCACTCTCTGTCAGCACTGAGCGCACCTCTACCGGGATCAAGCTTCGAACGCTTCGACTGATGGGCGATGGCAGCGGCGATTCCGATAACCTCGATTTGCCTGTACGGCCCGGCTACGAGAAGCCCTTCGCCACGGCCCTCCTCAATTCCCTGAAGACGCAGTTACAAAGTTGGGACTGCTGCCAGCTTAACACGCTGCCTTCGCACTCGCCGGCGGGTAATGCGTTGCTGGAGAACCTCACTCACCGCGGCTGGACGCGCTACATTTATGCGAGAGCGTGGTCGGCGGTAGATCTGCCGGATAATTGGGAAGCCTACATGAAGAAACTCTCCAGCAAGGAACGGGGCAAGGTCGGCTACTATACGCGGCGCCTGGAAAAGAATTACCAGGCGCGCTTTTATAAATGCGCAGACCCTAACGATCTGCCGCGATGCCTGGATGCTCTCTTTGAATTGCACCAGAATCGCTGGCAGGGGGCTGGCGAGCCAGGAAGCTTTGCTTCCGCTGAACGGCGGGAATTTTATCAAGAAATGGCCCGTGGACTTCTTGCGCGCGGCTGGCTCGAATTGTGTATGCTCGAAATCAATGGGAAGCCCGTAGCCGCGCAATTCGGTTTTCGCTATAACAACACCGTCTTCGCCCTCCAGGAAGGGTTCAACAGCGATTATTCGCTGGACGCGGTCGGCTATGTGCTGAGGGCTCATGTATTGAAGCATCTCATAGCCGAGGGCGCAGACCGTTACGATTTCCTCGCAGGTGAGAGCGAATCGAAGGCCAGGTGGGGAGCGTCCGCCGGACACTATATGGACATTCACTTCTCCCGTCCATGGACTTTGGGTTCACTTTATCTCCGGGGTTTGCACGGGGCCGGGAGAGCGAAAGAAAGACTGAGGGAGAGCGTCCCACCGAAGGCATGGGCTGTCCTTCACAGCCTGAACCTGAAACTTCACGGCGCAAAATCAAAAACCAGCGAACCCGGCTAGGTTCCAGACCGGCAGAAAATGCGCTTTTGTCAGGGCGCGACTCCAGAGTCTGTGACAACCGCAACTAGAGCGGCGGCCTCTGGCCGCCGGCTTTCAAAGGGTAACGACCGGCGTCCAGAGGACGCCGCTACAGCGCCTTTGCGCGGCCCTTCGCGTATCCTTCCGCTCGCGCGGCAATGGCGCGATATGTCGCGTTGCGACATAATCCACAATATATTTATAAGATTTGTTAAACACTTGTAAAGACCTTTTTACCTCGATTTGACGCCAGCATCCCGCCATTTCCCTCGATAAAATTCTTGAGCAGCCGCTCGACGTTTCGATTATCTCAAACGCCATCATCCGTGTAATTCCAGGGATGCCCTATTCCCGGAAGAACACATTCCTAACTCAGGTTTAGTGTGGAGGATTTGAATGGATACGAAAGACAACCTTTCTCAAATCGGCGGCAGGAAGTTTTACCGTCAATTCTGGCTCGTTCTCGCGCTGCTGGCGCTGGCCGCGCCATTGCGGGCCCAGGTGGAGGCGTCCATTACGGGAACGGTGACAGACAATTCGGGAGCGTCCCTTCCAGGCGCGACAATAATCGTGACCGATGTTGAAAATGGGTTCACGCGGCTACCATGAAATGCTGGCCGCCGATACCAATGAGCCGGTTCCAACCGTTTGCCCTGGGGGTCGGCGCCGGCCTATCGGGGCGCAGGGCCAGACTGCTCGGGTCAGCCAATATGTGCTGCTCTTTCATTAGACGGTTTTAATCTTCCTTTGTTTTCAATCATCAATAGGCTTCGTTCCGTAAATTTGTGTTGCTTTCCTCTTCTCTTAATCCTCAAATCTCTAATTTTTGATCTTCATCTAGCCCTGCGGTTTGCCACGGGAACCTGACGTAGCGCCGTCCTTCAGGGTGGCACGTGCCGGGCGTAAAGCCCGGCTCTACCCGTAGACAGTCCGCGTTACAAAAATTAGAAACGTTGATTCTAAAGACTCGTTAGGCTTCGTTCCGTGAATTTTGTTTTTCGCGCCGCACTCCGCCGACCCGTTTTTCTAATAATCCCCCCGGTCGCAGCCCCTGCGCCCATGTTCCAGTCTATCAAATGATATTGAGAATTTTGAGACAAACGAGATAAATGGGACGGTTTTTTGCTGTCCTCAGCCCGCCCCTCCACTGGGCCGAGGGGAAAATTAAATAGACAACAACCCTCTCCCCCGTTCGGGGAACTTGCACAGGGCAATCGCTCGGCATAAATCACGAAAGCCTAATGCCATTCTTAAGCTGCGTACCGTAGGCTCAACGTGGATGGGTGTGCAGTGCATAATCATGGACAGTCTCTTCCTGTCCGCTGGCACGAGAACCGCATCCATCGCGCGGTTTGCGGTTCGAGGTTGTAGAATGGCAACATGTTTTAGCGGCAACGCTATTACGCATTAAATCGCGCGCATTTCCTGAGCGCCAGCGATTATCACCGCGCACGCCAATTGGATTCCAACTCCGTGATCCCCTCACTTCGCGGCAGCGTGGTGGTCGTAACTGATGGCACGGGTAATCTTCCAGGCGCCATCTTTGTATTGCCAGAGGTTGATGAACCTACCCTCGCCCGTCGGGGTGTTCGACTTTGGATGGTAGAAACGGTGAATACCGATCTCTACCGCGCCATATCCCTTCATGTAATAGACCTGCAGCGTGCCGGGGACCAGCTCTCGCCGGACGTCGCCACCACAAATGTTCTTCTTGATGCTTTCGGTCAATTTCTCTTTGCCAAGGGTCAGACCACCCTGATCGTGATAGAACTCTACGTCGTCGGCGAAAAAGGCGCTGAACTTCTCCAGATCGCAGCGGTTATAGGAATCAAAAAGGGCCGCATCCAGCGACGCGATGGCCTTATTCAGTTCCGCTTGCGATTTGATATTCTCGAGAGCCGGGACTGCCTGAGCGTCTGCCCGCACAACAAACAATGCAAGCAGAGGTATGAACAACAGTATTTTGAGTAGAGCAGCAAGCTTGTTCATGGGGTTCCTACCTTTCCTGAAATGGGGACTCGCTCCGTTGTACGTAAGCAAGTGACAGAATGTTCCGGGGTGAGGTTGATTCAACGGCTTGGCGCTCCACAAAAGTTTTCAGGCCCCGGCTGGCGCATTTCGATATAATCGGAGTCCTTGAACTTCGGAGTCTGAAGGGTGGCAGCAGAATGGTAAGTCCAGATGGCGTTCGCTGGAGATTACGAATTATCGTGACACTTGTTCCTGGCTCCGCGCTCTATGAGCGCCGAAAAACTGGCGGTCGTGGACCGCTGCTTACAATGATTGGCGGCGCCATAATTCGTAATCCTCAATAGGGCGGTCTTGCATATCTCATTCCCCTCGAACGGAGTTAACCCATGTCAGCCATATTTATCGGAGTCGTTC
>JBOGJY010000213.1:0-4049 GCA_050745325.1 Terriglobia bacterium | reverse complement strand
CGAGAGTTTCAATGGCAAGATGCGGGATGAGTGTTTGAACGAGCACTGGTTCATGAGCTTGCAAGATGCGAGGGAGAAAATCGAAGCCTGGCGGAGGGATTACAATGAAGTCCGGCCCCATAGCGCGTTGGGCAACTGTACCCCGCAGGAATTCACCGCCCGCGCTGCGGCTCTCCGGTCGCCTACGGCTCCCTCCGAGCCGCAGCGCGGGGAGGAAGAAAGGACAAACCAACCCCAGGAACTTACATTATGACTGGTACAGAAAACGGGGGCAGGTCACTATAGTTTTGTCATCGGATCTCAAGCTTAACATCTCATCTCCCAATTCTTGCAACACATCCCATTTGCCGGAGTGTAATGAGCACACGAGAAAAAGGCGTAGGCCTTGGCTCCGGACAGTGCTGTCGAAAGCGAAACTCCAGCGGATGCCATGTAAACTCCGAACGTGTAATTCCCGTAAGCAGCGTTCTGAAGCGGGTTCCCGCTCGCAAATGGCTGCGGGTCGAAGAAGTGACCGCGTGGAAAGCCCGTGACGCTGTTCAGAAAATTGTGAAGGGATGGCCGTCGTCAACTCTTCCTTGTAAGGCGTACGCACTAGGGTCAAGCGCCCGGCCAGCGTACTGACAGGGATTTGCCGGTACCAGCATTTGCGACGAAACAGGGCTAATTAACGATGGAGGCGCGGGCTTGGGGGCAGATGCACTGCCCCCGCCGGACGCGCCGTAGGAGGTAACGTATATCGTGCCACCGCCACCATTGTTCCACGGCGCTGCCCCACATACGAAGATGCTGCAGTTTGGCATACACCCAAAGAGCGGGCATTCGCCAATGCCTCCGCCAAGATTCGACGGAGGATTTATCGGCACAGTGATGCAGATGGTTGTTGGGCCGCAATCATTCGGTCCCAGACTGGAGGGGTCTGTCAGTGTCGTAGGGTTGTTCAGCACATAGGCGTAGCGGTTGAGGGCTGCGGGTTCGTGATGTCCCCGCCCAGCCGGTCCGGCGTGAACCAGCGCCCAAGATGGGCGTTATAGTTTCGAAACAATGTACCGTTACCGCCCGCTTCGAACTGGGCCCAGTGATATTCGAACTGGGTTCCCGCCCGCCAGCAATCCTTCCTGGCACCATGGATAGAAAAGCTTGTCCTCCATCCACGCACCGCTATACGTCGTGTTCATTTCCGTTGAGCCTATCAAATTGCGGTGCATAAACTCGACCTGACCGCGACCCACATCGTATACGGCCAAGTGTGGTCTTCCGTCGATGCCAGGTATCATAGGCGCCCATTGCTCGCCAGAACTGAAAACCGGCCCCAACCAGTGCCCTGCCGGACTGTACACGCTGGAGTTCCCTCCGCTGTGGACGCTTTCACCGAGGACGTTATGCACGCCGGCCGTGCCGTTGTTCTCTGAAATCATCTGCCCTTCCGCATCGTACTATTAGGTGTTCGTCCCGTCGCTCGTCAAGTCCCCCGCCGGGTCGTAGGTGTAGCCCGTATTCGTGATCCGGTTGTTGGCCGAGTTGAAGCTGTACTCCGGGCACAGCCCTTGCGTCTGCTGATTCTGCGTGCACGTCATGTTGGCCAGAAAACAGACTGAATACGCCACTCGCGGGAGAGAGTGCGGCGATCCGGACATTGCGCTACTGCACCTTTAAGGTCAGAGCGAGGCTGTGGCTCACGACGGTCGTGCCGGAGGTGACCGTGCCAATTACGGTTAGGCTGTAGGTTCCGGGTGGCGTGCCCGAATTTGCGATGCTACCGCCGGAACCGCCGCCCCCGCAGCAAGCGACCATGCCGAGGCTCAGCAGAAGCAGCCCGCCGACAACGATGAGGCTCCGCCTTGTCCCAACCGGGTCCAATCCCACCCGCCGCGCTCCCTGCCCGACAGTGATCAACAGCAAGACACCCAGTCCGATTCCCAGCAGCAGATCTCCTCCTCCGCCGCTTGCAGGAGGAGCCCAGGGCGCGAGCAGTGAAGGCTCCGTTGTGGTCACCGTCACCGTGACGCTTGTTGCCGTATTCCCGGGCGTCACCGAACTCGGCGAGACCAGGCAGGTTGATTCCGCCGGAGCGCCGGTGCAACTGAAGCTGATCGTTTGATTCAGTCCTCCGAGCGATTCCACGCTGAGCGTGTCGTTGGCCGTCCCTCCCGGATTCACGCTCGCCGTCGTCGGCGATCCCATCTATTCGAGGCTGCTGACCGGGATAGGCGCAAAAACGGCATTCGGCGTGGAACTCATGGCGCAGCGGCCTTATCTGCGCCTCGTTCGCGCTTCCCTTAGTCCTGTGTCGCTTCCGTTGGCTGCAGGTGCATATCTGGCGATGGCCGGTGCGCCAGGCGCGATGGCGGGGGCTGCGGCTGGCGCAGCAGCCGCCGCTAGCGGGTCGTGTTCCTCTTGTAATACCCAGGACGCTCCCTGTTGCAGTGTCACCAATAACCCATGTTGCGACGACCACTGCGGCGGCGGAGGAGGCAGTTGCTATACGGTCTATTGCGAAAATTTTCAGAACAACGCAACCTATGAGTGCTATACCTGTGGCGAGGGTACTTGCCACGGTACTAACGCGTGCAGTTAGCCGTCATTTGCGTGCTATGGGAAGCCTCAATCTCGATTCGGTCCTCGCGTCATGCAATTATTACCCCGTCGGCATCGATCTCTGCCGAAGGGTGATCTGGTTTGCCAAAATTGACCGGGAAACGTACCACCGCGCCGGCTTCCTTATACCGAAGCAGGCGCCAATGCGCGCGATTGGGTGGCATCCTACGGAGTTGCCGTGAGAAGTATAGGGGATCGAGGTCTTCAGCGATCAAGACAAGCCAGCGGCAGCCCTTGAGAGCATGGCGTTTTGGCGCACTTGCCTGCTCTCCGGACAAGGCCGGCGTGGTTCAAAGATTGTGCGGTCCGCACTTCAGGGCGTGTTTCGTAGCGAAAGTGGACGTTGCGTCTCACTTAACTGCGACACCGTAGACTCAGCATAAACTCTGGGAATAAGCGGCTGATATCAACTTCGTCGGAGCCCTCCGTTTGCGGCTGCAAGCGCCGACTATCTCATGGATGAAATGAGGAAAGGTAATATCTGAGCAAGGAGGAATTCCTGCCTGAGTCGGGGAGCGGCTTCGCGCCGAGCGAGTAATGGCACGCCGTGGCCTACCCTACGACCTGATCGCCCCTTCCCAGAAGCTTTCAAATCAGCGCTGCGCTTCCGGGTCTGCTGTCAGGAGATGCGGGCCGGCGGGAGAGCCCAAAAAGATCAGCCTGCCCTTACCTAGCCTGCGCTTGATACCTACAACTTTACCTCGTTGTGTGGCTACGGATTCGGCGTCGTCAGCGGCGAGCGGGACAGCGTGGCTGAAGTCCCGGATTCTCGCCGGAGACGGCCATGCGAAATCGACGTAAGGGACGCCGTCGAAAGGGCCGGTCCCTTTCCAAAGCCTCACTGGATTCAGAACCGTGATTCCAAATTCGGAGCCCATCAGCGATCTTTGTACCTGGAATTCTGCAGGAGCAAGGTATGCCGCCCCCGATTCCACAAGAGCGGTGGCACCCCGCTCGATGCGCTTGCGAAGCCAGCGCACCTGATCGAAATCCGTGAGCGAAGCAGCGGGAGCAATGATGAGGCTAGCAAAAGCCGGTGTTCGCAATCTCCTCATCCGGTTCCCTGACCTCTCCCCCGATGGGGCGGGGGCCTGGATCCCATAAATACTGCCCCCCTCCTCCAGCGGCCCTCCCGTGGGAGAGGCACCATGCCGGTTTGCGACACCTGCAACCCATGAAAATAACTCCACACCCCCGGCCCCTCTCCCCAGGGGAGTCTGTGTGATAACTCGGGAGAGTGAGGGCTTGACAGGTGGGCGATAATGCGGTTGAGGAGACCCGCGATGAACTTCTTGCCCTACGAACCGGATCAAGCTTGGCTTTTGCCGCACAGCGTCAAAGATGTGCTGGGTGAGGATCACCTGTGTTTCTTTGTGCACCGAATTGTGGAGCGTCTGGACCTGAAGCGTTTTGAAGAAGTCTACCGCGAAGAGGGGCGGCCAGCCTACGCG
>JBOGJY010000212.1:0-7040 GCA_050745325.1 Terriglobia bacterium | reverse complement strand
TGTCCCAGGCCATGCGCAAGCTCACCGGAATCGTTTCGAAGTCCAAAACCTGCTTGATTTTCATCAACCAGATCCGCGAAAAGATTGGCGTGATGTTTGGCAGCCCGGAAACAACCACGGGTGGCCGGGCGTTGAAGTTTTATTCCTCGGTCCGGGTTGACATCCGGCGCATCGCGTCAATCAAAGACGGCGACCGGGTGGTGGGCAACCGGGTGAAGGTTAAAGTTGTGAAAAATAAGATGGCTGCGCCATTCCGCGAGGCTGAATTTGATATAATGTACGGCGTGGGGATTTCAAAAGAAGGCGACCTGATCGACCTTGCGGCGGGGCTGAACATTCTCGAAAAAAGCGGCTCCTGGTTTTCCTATACGGGTGAGCGCATTGGCCAAGGGCGCGAAAACGCCAGGCAATTTCTGACGGAAAATGAAGCGATGCGCAAAAAGATCGAAACCGAGGTTCGCAAGTCGTTAAATCTGCAAGCATTGCCTGCTGACTCTGTGATCGCCGAAAACGCGGCGGCAAGCGCAGCGCGAGTAAAGAAGTGAACGGCAACTGCCGATATCATTAGTATGCGTCCGATTTTCACCGCTCGCGGGTACTCGCCAGGACCGGCGAACGGAACAAATCCAAGGGGCCGGAGGGGTAAGTGCTATTCCGAAAAGACAGAACCCTGGCGGGGTTAGTTGTTGTTATCGTTTTAATCACTGCGTTCATCTGCTTTGAAGTGTCCCCATCGGCGCTCGCCTTGCCGCCCCAATCCGCTGCCCCAGCGCCAAGCAGCGCGTCTTCCACCCAGGCTCCGAAAAAAACAGCCGCAATCCACCACGCCGTTCACCATCGCAGAAGAGTGAGTCACAAACGGCGTCGCGTTGCCGCTTCAACGCACCGGAAAAGCACGCACAAGTCAACGGTGCGGCGCGCCTCCGTCCGGCCTGCCACGCATCACAAGCTGGCTTCTTCTTCCCACTCAGCCACTCGAAGGTCTCCTGTCCGCCGCGTCAGTTATACACACTCGCGGACTCATCACGTCGTCTACCGCCGCGCTCTTTACCGCCGGTTCGTTTGGAGCCCCTGGAGTGTCAGTTCTTTCAGCAATGACCCAGCCCTGGGCGATACTACCGATGGCGAAGTCGCAAGTATCCGTGACGCGGCGGTAAAGGCGCTCGGCCACTGGAACGGATCGATTGTGGTTGTCGATCCCAACACGGGCCGAATCCTCGCCATGGTCAATCAAAAACTGGCCCTGACACGCGGATACATTCCCTGCTCTACCGTAAAGCCCTTAGTTGCCCTGGCGGGCCTGGACCAGGGTGTGATTAGCCTGAACACCAAGCTGATGGGCATGTTTGGCCGCCGCGTCGACCTGACCGAAGCCCTGGCTCATTCGGATAACCAGTATTTCGCCGAAGTCGGTGAGATGCTTGGGTTCAGCCGCGTCAAAGAGTTTGCCGAAGAATTGGGCTACGGCCAGAGGGCCACGCTTGATCTTTCTGGCGAGTCGCCGGGCGTTTTCCCATCGGCGCCGCCTCCCCAGAGTGTAGGTGGCGTGGGGCGGCTTACGAGCTTCGGCACAGGGATTGATCAAACCCCGCTGCAGATGGCCGCCATCGTCTCCGCCATTGCGAATGGTGGCACGCTTTATTGGCTGCAATATCCGCGCACACCGGAAGCGGTCGCTCAGTTTACCCCGCAAATCCGGCGCGTTCTCACCAACCTGACGCCTTATATTTCCGAGGTTCGGCAGGGAATGGCGGCGGCGGTTCTCTATGGAACGGCGCGCTCCGCGTATAACCCCGAAGAAGATATTTTCGGTAAGACGGGCACGTGCAGCGAAGACGGCGGGCGCATGGGCTGGTTCGTTTCTTATTCCGAAGAAGAGCACCCGCAATATGTTGTTGTAGTCATGCTGCGCGGCGGACGCCAGATGTTTGGTCCTCACGCGGCGGAAATCGCCGGCAATCTTTACCGGTCTCTGCTGCCGGGCGGCGTCCAATCCGCCGAAGCGCGGCAGGCCATTCACACGCCCACACTCCTCCACCGGGCTGGCGAATAAACAAAACAAACACAGCGGCTGAACTGGCGAACAAGTAGCGCAGTCAGTTAATGGGCTGACGTTGCCATCAGCCACTAACTGACCGCTCCCGGGCGCAAAAAGAGAGTCGCGACTATGCCGACTTAAGCAAACGGCGGCGTGTTACTAGAGATAATCCAATAAGTGCGGTTCCGAATAGGACCAGAGATCCCGGCTCCGGAGTAGCGTTGGTGGGGGAATTGGCCTGCTCTTGAAGTGTGATGTTGGATGGGAAGGCGCCGGCGGCAAAGAGAGCCGGCGTGAAGCCGACCGAAGAACCCGTCGCAAGTTCGACGATGGCCCCTGCGGGAATTGCGCTGCCACCGTTGATTCCGGTCATCACGCTCCCGCTGAACGTTTCATTGCCACTTTGACCATCTGAAGTGTCGGTAGTGAAGTTCAGCGACAGGGTATCCAGCAGCTCGCTGGGGTTGTTCTCGTTGACGATCGCAACAAGATCGCTGCCGTTCTCGGAAGTCGTGGATAAGAATGAACCTGTAAAAGTTGTTGCCGTCGAGCTTTGCGTAGCCCAGTTTGCGTCGAAGTTAAAGGCGGTGGGAGTTTGGGTAAAGTCAACAAACATATTGGCTGCGCTTGCAAGCGTTCCAAAGCACAGCAGACAAGAAATCACGAGTAGCATCTTTATTTTCAATCAAAACCTCCATGGAATGAAACTGCGATTTTTACCAAGATGATTATACCAGGGTATGTAACTCGCAGTTGGTTTTTAATTCTACGTCTAATAGGCTTGTGCGATATCAAGGCTCGACGGTGAGGGTGAAATGTTGCGGTAGCAGCCGTCAATCCCTATTGAGGATTACAAGTTATAATTGACGCCAAATACACAAACAGGGGTGACGCAGAGTAGTAAAAAATCGTCCCATTTATCCCATTTGTCTCAAAATTCTCATTATGTTCTGGTAGGCTGCATGTGGCGTCCGGTGTCGCGGCCAGATTAGAAATAGATTAGGAAATAACTGGAGAGAGCGCCGCAAAGTACACAAAACTTACGGAACGAAGCCTAGCGAGTCTTTAGAATCAACGTTTCTAATAATTGTAGCGCAGAGTTTTGTGGTTAAAACTCTGCGGTTTTTCACAGGTCCAGACAAAATGCCGCAGAGTTTCAAAAGCAAAACTCTGCGCTACGAGGCGGGCTTCTAATCGTAAAACCGGCGGCCGAAGCCTGAAAGGGGCCGCCGCTACAACAATTAGGTGCACCCATTGAAAAATATTAGTTTTGCACTTTTTAGCATTTAGGTGTATTTATAGGAAGATCTTAATTACATGATAATTTGATGTTGGTTTGAATCGATTTTTGTTAGACAAAAGGCCAGAAACCAAAGGTTTAACAGTTGGTTGAAAAATGTGCGGGGGGGCAAGGCTACTTACGAGACTCCCAACAATAGTTCGACAGTCAATTCAGGAGGATTTCATGGGTTCACCGGTGGGAAAAAGTTTGCGCTTCAGAAGCTGCGTGTTACTTGGCGCTGCGTTGCTCTTAATGCCGATGGCGCTTCTGGCGCAGTCGTACTTCGGCGGCATCAGCGGAACAATTACTGATTCTTCCGGCGCGGCCATTCCAAACGCCGCTATTACCGTGACCAACACCCAAACTGGAGCCGTTTTCCACACCACCTCGAGTGGTTATGGATATTACTCCGTTACCGCATTGATCCCGGATACTTACTCGGTCCAGGTTTCGATGAAAGGGTTCCAGTCCACGATCGTGGGGCCGGTGACGGTCCAGGTTACGTCGACCGTCACCGTGAACGCCGCCCTCAAGGTTGGAACGGTCTCAACCACCGTGACGGTAGGTGCGACCACGCCGCTGGTTGACACCACGAATGCAACCATCGGAACGGTCGTCAACAATAAGTCGGTGGTTGAAATGCCACTTAATGGAAGAAACTTCTCGCAGTTGCTTGAGCTTGTTCCCGGAAGCGTACCTACGGGCAACACGTTCATGGCCGCGGGAGGAAGCAATTACGCCATCGGCGGGACGCAGGCCATGTCGAACCAGTTCACCCTGGATGGCGTTTACGACAACGAGGAATTCTTCAACCAATTTTCCGTGCAGCCCGTCATCGATTCGATCCAGGAGTTCAAAGCTCAAACGGACATCACCGACTCGAGGTTCGGACGCTCCTCCGGCGCGAACGTTGCTGTGGCCAGCAAGTCCGGTACCAACCAACTGCATGGCGACGCTTGGGAGTTTTTGCGCAACGACGCTTTTGACGCCAACCCGTGGTTTAACAACTACTTCAACACTCCCAAGGCTACCTACCGCCAGAATCAATTCGGCTTCACGATTGGCGGACCCGCTTATATTCCGCATGTTTGGAACGGCAAAGATAAAGCGTTCTGGTTTGGGGATTATGAAGGCTTACGCTTTAGCGAGGCGGCAACAAACGCCGGCACCCTTCCGACGCAGGCGATGCTGGGTGGTGACTTCGCCAGCTTCCTCACCGGCCAGCAAGCGGTTGCGAACGGCTCGCCGGTGGTTGATGCGCTTGGCCGCCCGGTCATGCAGGGCGCCATCTATAATCCCTACACCACGCGGGCCGTGACGGCAGGCCAAGTGGATCCGGTGACGGGCTTGGTGGCCAAGAGCACCGGAAACGTGCGCGACCCATTTACCGGGAACATCATTCCCACCAGTATGCTTAACCCTGCGGTCGAAGCCTACGCCCACATCTGGTATCCGGCTGTGACTACGGGCGGCGCCAGCAATTTCCAGAATTTCACTAATACGGAGCCGTCCACGCTGAGCCAGTACCAATACAACACCCGCTTCGATTACAATTTCTCGCCGAACCTGCGCTTTTTCGCGCGCTTTACCAACCAGCACGCCTATCAGCCCAGCCCCAATGCCTTGCCCGATGATTTCACTTACAATTACAACAGCCTGGTGAACACCGAAGCGGCCCTCACCTGGGTTGCCACGCCCACCACGGTGATGGACTTTAAGTCGGCGTTCAGCCGCTCAAACCTTCTCAACTACAACACCAACAAGGCGCCGGGAGTGGGTAGTTACCTGACTGAGTTCCCCCTTCAGGGAACGCCCATCAAGAGCGCAGACTGGCCCATGTTCCCGCAATTGGGCATTAGCGGTTATACCAGCCCCGGCCAGAATGGAAACCCCTTCATCACCAACGTCTGGCAGCAACTGCTTGACTTCACGACCATCAAAGGGAAGAGCACGCTTGAATATGGCCTTTCCTTCGAGCACCTGAATTCGTACTATGACGGCCTCTTCACGTCCCAGTACACCTTCGATAACGTTCCCACCAGCGACCCGCAAAATGTCAGCTCCGCCGGCAATGCGGTGGCCTCCTATCTGCTGGGCTTGCCGAGCGATGGCCTCCGCAATGTGGGTGATACGGCGGCTTACATGCACCAGAACACGGAGAGCGTCTACTTTCAGGATAACGTCCGCGCCACACCGAAGCTGACGGTTAACGCCGGGCTGCGCTGGGAGTACGACCAATGGCCCTTTGAATCCAACAACCAGCTTGGGAATTATTACCTGGATACGCATACTTTCGGCTGGAGCGGCTTCAACCCCATTTTGAACCAGCAAGCCAACGCTCCGCGCTCACTCATGAATCCTCGCTGGACCAACTTTATGCCGCGCATCGGCTTGGCCTACGCCTTGACTCCCAAAACGGTGATCCGCAGCAGTTACGGGATCTACTACAATGCGGACTATGCCTGGCAGGGGCAGGGCGCGCGCGGCCAATGGCCGTATGGGGTTTCGGACTCCTTCACCAGCACCAACTCTATTCAGCCGAATCAACCCCTGACGACGTTCTTTGGGAACTTTAACACGCCGCTGCCCGGCACACCGCCCAACGAGTCGCACGTTATGGCGCGCAACAATCTCACTCCTGAAACGCGCCAGTGGAGCCTTAGTGTTCAGCATCAGTTGACCCAGAGCTTGATGGCGGAAGTTGATTACATGGGCTCCCAGGGGCGAAATTTGGCGGATTTTATCAACGCCAACGACCCGGCGCCGGGCAACCCGAACCCGGTGGGATCGGCCCTCAACCCCCGGCCAGAGGCCCCGTTTGCGCCCACGCTGGGCGCTTTGAGCCTGAACGTCAATCAGGCCTCCTCCAATTACAACGCGCTGGTGGTGAAGGTGAACAAGACCTTCTCCAATGGGTTGAACCTCATCGCCAACTACACGTGGTCCCACTTGCTGCAAACTCCCGGCGGTGAAGGTTACGGCAACAGCACGTCACCCCAGGATCCGAATTGCCGCTACTGCGATTATGCGGTTTCCGGCAACAGCTATCCAAGCGTCTTTACCGCGGCTTGGGTCTATAACTTGCCGGTAGGCCACGGCCGGCGCTTCCTCGCCAGCGCCAACCCCGTTGTGGATACCGTCCTGGGAGGGTGGGAGATGAGCGGCATCTTCCATTACAATAGCGGATTCTATTACGGCATCGGTTTGAACTCTGACGCGGCCAATGTGGGCCCCCGCGGCAACGTGGAACGTCCCAATTACGTGGGCGGGGTGGCGTGTATCTCCAATCCCAGCGGTGGCGACGCGACCCAGGGCTTCATCAATCCGGCTGCCTTCTCTGCGCCCACGCTGGCTTTCGGAAACCTGGGCAGAAACACTTGCATCGGTCCATCGTTCTATAATCTGGATTTGGGACTGTACAAGAACTTCAATATCCGGGAAGGAAAGGAGTATTTCCAATTCCGGTCTGAGTTCTTTAATTTGCCGAACACGCATTCGTTTGGCGGTATAAACGCTACCCTCGGAAACCAGGGCTTTGGCGATGCAACGAATACGCAGCAGCAGCAACGAATTATTCAGTTCGCGTTGAAGTTCTATTTTTAGGAAAACGAGAGGCTGACAATCGCCTTATCGATCACATCATCGCCCAGCCCTGGCGGTTCTTCCCCCCACCGTCAGGGCTGGTTTTTTTGTTGTAGCGGCGGCCTCTGGCCGCCGGTC